>JAYZXK010000519.1:0-7624 GCA_036141415.1 Pseudomonadota bacterium | reverse complement strand
CAAACACAAACAGCATTACCCACACTACGTCGACAAAGTGCCAGTACCAGCTGCCTGCCTGAAAGGCAAAATGATTGTCGGGGGTGAAATGCCCTTTGATTACGCGCAGGAATAACACCATTAAAATGATGGTACCCAGCGTAACGTGCATGCCGTGAAAACCGGTTAACAGAAAGAAGGTATTGCCATACACGCCGGACTGAAGGGTAAGACCCAGCTCCTGATAGGCATGAATATATTCTTCCACCTGCAAAAACAGGAACACGCAACCCAGCAAAATAGTGGCTCCCAGCATGGTGGTGAGTTGTTTGCGTTTACCCTGTTCCAGGCCCACGTGAGCAAAATGCAGGGTAACCGACGATATCAATAAAATTATGGTGTTAATGGTGGGCAGGCCCGCCCAGCTCATTGGCGTAGTATTAATGCCTCCCGGTGTTTCCACCAGCGGCCACATGGCCTGAAAACCCGGCCACAACACTTCGTTGGTCATGGCGTTATTTGACGAACCGCCCAGCCATGGCACCGCAATCATGCGGGCATAAAACAGCGCGCCAAAGAAGGCCGCAAAAAACATCACCTCAGAGAAAATAAACCAGCTCATTCCCTGTCGGTACGAGCGGCCCAACTGGTCGCTGTACAAGCCGCTCATGGACTCATTGATTTGATCCTTAAACCAGCCAAACAGCATCACCAGTAACATGAATATGCCAACGCCCAGAACGTTATCGCCCCAGCCGCTCTCGCCGCGGGTGGTTTCTATAACAAAGTTACCGGCCCCTACCGCAATTAAAAACAGCGCAATGGCACCCACAATAGGCCAGTAGCTCTGCGCCGGAACATAGTATTTCTGATACTCTTGTTGCATTACTTTCTCCTTAGACTCAGTTATCGCTAAATGAAGTCAGGAAAGGGTTATTAAGTGGTTTGTCATCGGTACCATTACCGGTGACGTCAAAAAGGGTGTATTGCACGGTAAAAAAGTGAATGTCTTCGGGCAGCTGCGGATCCACATAAAACCGCATGGGCATAAGCGACTCGCCGCCGGCTGCCAGTGGCTGACTGTTAAAACAAAAGCATTCGGTTTTATTCAGGTACAGCGCCGCCTGACCCGGAGTAACCGATGGAATGGCCTGCGCAACCATCGACTTATTAGCCGGGTTGCGCACATAAAATTCCACCATGTTCATTTCACCGGGATGCACTTTTACCTTTTTAGTTTGTGCTCTGAATTCCCACGGCATGCCAGTATGAGTGCGGGTAATAAACTCAACCGTAACGGTGCGCGACTCATCCACCTGTCCGTCGTAGTAAACCGCGGCCGTTTCGTTGGTTTTGCCGTTGATACCGGTGATGTCGCAAAACACGTCATACAACGGGACCAGAGCAAAACCAAAGCCGAACATACCCACTACAATCAGCAGTAATTTGGTTACCAGTGCCGAGTTGGAATTGGCCATGGTTGTGCCCTTACTTCACAACCGGTGGCGTTTCAAAAGTGTGATAAGGCGCCGGTGAGGGAATTTCCCACTCCAGACCTTCTGCACCTTCCCATACCTGATCAGAAACCGGCTCACCCTGTTTACGACAGGCTTTAATCATCACTGCCAGGAAGATGAGCTGAGAAAGACCAAAAGCAAAACCGCCCAGGCTGATCCACTTGTTAAAGTCAGCGAACTGCAAGGCATAGTCTGGGATCCGTCGTGGCATCCCCGCCAGCCCCACAAAGTGCATAGGGAAAAACAGCACGTTAACGGAAATCAGCGAGCACCAGAAATGCCACTTAGCCAGGGTTATATCGAACATGCGACCGGTCCATTTCGGGATCCAGTAATACACCGCCGCCATGATCGAGAACACCGCGCCGGTTACCAGCACATAATGGAAATGTGCTACCACAAAGTAAGTATCGTGGTACTGGAAATCCACCGGTGTAATCGCCAGCATCAGGCCGGATAGGCCGCCTATGGTAAACAGCACAATGAAGGCCAGAGCAAATAGCATTGGCACTTCAAAGGTCATGGACCCGCGCCACATGGTAGCGACCCAGTTAAATACTTTTACCCCGGTAGGCACTGATATCAGCATGGTGGCAAACATGAAGAACATTTCCGCCGCCACCGGCATGCCGGTAGTAAACATATGGTGTGCCCACACAATAAAGCTCAACAGCGCAATGGAGGTAGTGGCATAAACCATGGAGGCATAACCGAATAAACGCTTCCGGGAAAAGGTAGGAATAATCTGCGAGATTATACCGAAAGCCGGTAAAATCATGATGTACACTTCAGGGTGACCGAAGAACCAGAATATATGCTGGAACATCACCGGATCGCCACCACCAGCTGCATCAAAGAAGCTGGTACCAAAGAACTTATCGGTAAGCACCATGGTCACCGCACCTGCCAGTACCGGCATAACGGCTATCAGCAGGAACGCAGTGATCAGCCAGGTCCATACAAACAGCGGCATTTTCATCCAGGTCATGCCCGGTGCCCGCATGTTAAAGATGGTCACGATTACGTTTATCGCACCCATAATGGATGAGATCCCCATAATATGCACCGAGAACACGAATAATGCCGTACTGTCGCCACTGTAGGTAGTAGAGAGTGGCGCATAGAACGTCCAGCCAAAGGCCGGGCCACCGCCTTCCACAAACAGCGAGGCCAGTAAAATGGTAAAGGCGAACGGCAGGATCCAGAAACTCCAGTTGTTCATTCGTGGCAACGCCATATCCGGCGCGCCAATCATCATAGGCACCAGCCAGTTAGCCAAACCGGTAAAGGCCGGCATGACTGCGCCGAACACCATGATAAGACCGTGCACGGTGGTCATCTGGTTAAAGAAATTTGGTTCAACAATTTGTAATCCGGGTTGAAACAGTTCGGCCCGGATCACCATGGCCATGGCACCACCCACTAAAAACATAATAAAGGCAAACCACAGGTACAGCGTGCCGATGTCTTTATGGTTAGTAGTAAGTACCCAGCGCATTAAACCTTTGGGAATATGATGCTCATGATGGTCGTCGTGGGCATGTGCCTCCCCGTGGGCGGGGCTGATAATCTCAGTTGCTTTGCTCATGTTCTGCTCCTATTCCCCGCTGGCCACAGCGTTAACGTCTTTGGCCTGCACCATATCACCGGTGTTATTGCCCCAGGCGTTACGCTCGTAGGTAATCACCGCAGCCAGTTCTTTAAGGCTCAGCATTTTGCCAAACGCCTGCATGGCGGTGCCGGTTTTACCGTTTAATACAATGTCGATATGCCCTTGCATGTCATTGAGTGCCATGGGGCTGCCTTTGAGGGCCGGGAATACGCCAGGTAAGCCTTCGCCATTAGGCATGTGGCAGGCTGCACAGGTAGCGTTGTACACGCGCTCGCCTTCGGTCATCAGCTCTTCCATGGACATATTCATCGCCAGTAAGCGTTGTTCTTCTTCGCGGGCTTGCTGACGGATGGACTCCTGCTCACTGGCCCAGGCTTCATAGGCAGCCGGCTCTTTGGCAATCACCACTACCGGCATAAACCCATGGTCTTTACCGCACAGCTCAGCGCACTGACCACGATAAATTCCCGGCTCATCAACCCGTGTCCAGGCTTCATTGATAAAACCCGGGTTAGCATCTTTCTTCACCGCGAAATCCGGTACCCACCAGGAGTGGATCACGTCGTCAGAGGTGATCAAAAAGCGGACTTTCTGGCCGGTTGGGATCACCAGCGGACGGTCGACTTCCAGCAGGTAGTTTTCACCCTTGGCATAGCGGTTATCGATCTGTTCACGCTGGGTAGCCAGCAGTGAATAAAACTCCACGTCGCGATCCATATACTTGTAATGCCATTTCCACTGCGAACCGGTTACCAGCACGGTCATATCCGGTTCGGTAGTATCTTCCATTGCAAGCAGTGTTTTGGCGGCTGGTACAGCCATAAAGATAAGAATTAAGAAGGGTAAAACGGTCCAGGCTATCTCTACTTTCACGCTCTCATGAAAGTTAGCTGGTTTTGCACCCCGTGATTTGCGATGCAAATACATAGAAACAAACATGATCCCAAACACTACAACTGCGATCCCCACACAAATGGAGAACATCAGCATGTGCAGATCGTAAACCTGACCACTGATCTCTGTTGCGCCACGCCGCAGATTCAGTGCCGACACTTCGCCGCTTCCTGCTGCTACCGCTGTCGCACCAGCTACCAACAAGACGAGTGCTATCCAGGCTTTCAGTACACATATCCCGAGTTGTTTCACTCGACACCTCCGTTAGACCGGCAGCCACTCGCGAAACGCCCCATTGCGAAAAAGCCAGACTGGTCTGTATTGGTTGTTATTTGAACTGCCTTTTTAATATTTTGTGCCTACTTTGTTATTTTATTGTTAAGCACTGTATAAGAATTACTCATTGTGACTATAACGTCCAGCTATTTTTGTCTAAAATTCGGATAAATGGTTATTTTTTGTGCGAGAAGGGTAATCGGCGTGAATTTTGTTAGTGAGCTTTTACTAACTTAATAAGCAGACCTGAACAGGCAAAAAGTACCGGGAAAGCGTGGCTTAAGGGAAATAAAGCCTTAAAAGCAAGAAAACCGGCGAATGCCGGTTTTCAAATTCATAGATTTAAAAAATAATGCCTGATGTGCTTACATCCAGTCGGCATTACGGATAACGCCTACAGCGATGCCTTCGATATTAAACGGCTGATTAGCCAGGTCGACCTTAATGGGTGAGAATTCTTCATTTTCTGCATGCAGCAGTACTTCTCGGCCGCGCTTTTCCAAACGTTTTACGGTAACGTCTTCATCCACGCGAGCCACCACTACCTGACCATTGTGGACATCGCTGGTACGGTGCACTGCCAGTAAATCGCCATCCAGTATGCCTATGTCTTTCATACTCATACCGTTTACACGCAGCAGGAAATCGGCTTTGGGATGGAATAACGCCGGATCCACTTTATAGTGCATTTCCACATGTTCCTGAGCCAGAATCGGCTCGCCAGCCGCAACCCGACCAATCAGCGGTAAACCTTCTTCTTCCACTTCGTCATCCAAAGGAATATTCAGCTTAATCCCTCGCGAAGTACCCGGCAGAATTTCAATCACGCCCTTTTTTGCCAACGCCTTTAAATGCTCTTCTGCAGCATTAGCAGAGCGAAAGCCTAACTGACGGGCAATCTCTGCGCGCGTGGGCGGCATACCTGTATCCAGCATAGTGGATTTGATCAGATCGAGTACTTCTTGTTGTCGGGGAGTTAGTGGACGCATAAACAGCCTGTTATTCCATACAGTTGTTAGCAGTATAACGACTAAAACTCAAAACACAACGATTTTTGCTGGATCCAATTTAAGGCTCAACTAATCCATAGTACGATTTACTCAGCCGATAACAGGATGAAATAATCAAAAAGGATATTGCGATTGTGTCCAGCCATCGTGAAAGTATTTTTAAGAGAAATAATGTTTTAGCTCGAATTTATATTGTCATATTTCTTATAGGACTCTGGTTATACCAATATGTTGTTAGGGATCCAACAAGCATCGACCCAGAAACGCTAGCTAAGTACGAACTTGGCCTTTATGGCACGCCGATAATTGTCATGTATTGTTTTTTCGAGATTTGGCGCACGTTTAATTGTCCGTACAAGTTAATTATCAATTACAAGAAGAAAACGCTGACTGAAATCTACCTGATGAGCCAAAAGACGCTTGCCTATGAGAGTATAGAAAAAGCACAAGTACGAGCTGGATTAGTTTTCCTGGTTGTCCTTAGTGATAATAGAAAAATCAGGGTCAAAGGAGAATATAAAGAGATACCTGAAGCCCATAAATCTAATGCTAATAACACCAACGCATAAATAGCAGAGGGTGATGATGCGCAGTCTCTTTATGAAGCGCGCTTCAATGCCCTAAAGAAAACGTGGTGACTGCCTGTCACAAATCAACCGATAGCCGAAGGCTGCACTCATTAGAGATAGGTGCCTGTCCATGTAAAAAGAGATACCTCAAGTCGATATGGACTTGAGGTGTGTGATGTTTAGAGCGATAAACTAGGAAAGTTGCTATAACTAATAACAACTAACTTGTGCTGTCATTCTTTCTTGATCGCCGGTAAATACTATAGTGCACTCCATTTCTCTCTCCAGAAGTGGTAGGACAAAGTCTATAAAATCATTAGAGCCCGCCGAGGAGGGAAACTGGGCACGGAAAGATACACCATTTCCATCTGTGGGATTGCCGTCTTCATCTATGAGGTTTTCTCCATCATCATCCTTAAGTTCAGCGACGACATAATATTTTCCATCTTCGTCAACCCATATGATAAGTTCAGGGACGCCATCAGGGCCATAGAGCTCGACAAATCCTCCGTCTCTGCTATTTTCAGAGAATAATTCATTTACCAGGTTCCAAATATCCACTATAGAGTCCGTCGAATTTTTCAGTCGCTCTGACCAGTCAACACCGTTGTTAGATCTTGTCGGATTGTTGGTTCTGCTGCCATTATTCCTTGTTAGCTTAGAAAAAAAAGTATGTCCGTAGTGTGCATTGCTAACTCCGGCGCTGAAATCTGCAGCAAGGTTGGGCACCTCTGCACCGACACTAGACTTAACTGTAGAACAGCCAGTACAAAATGCTTTAATGCCGTAGTGTTCAACTTTTAGTGTTGCCGATCCACTTTCTATAATGTCTGACTTGAACTGTATATTGTAGCCGTTAGGTGTATCAAAAGACGTTTCTACAGTTTGATAATTAAACCCGAAAGAAACGCAGAAGCTTAAATCAGTCCCAGAATAATTTGTGACACAACGGTCAAATACTTCTTCGAAAGTAGGTGCTTGTGGTGTGCCAGGAAAATTCTGAGCGTAAGCTGTTGAGAAAGAAAAAAAGAATAAAGCAAAAATGAATAACCGTTTCATCAAAAATAAGATCCTTCTAATTTAATTGAAGTTGAAGTTTATTTTTTTTTTGGGGGGGGGGTCAATGCACTGGGAATACAATTATTAAATATTTCGTTGCGACTTCCTGATCGCAGTTTCTTGTGTTGAGTATCAGTTAAACAGCAAATACATACGATGCGCTATCTAAGAAAGATGTACGGCCTGTGACTGAAACAGCTCATCGTCTTTACAGTATTGACGGTCAGCACCAAACACTTTTTTAGCAACGGTAGCCTTGTACCGTACCGTGAGCACAGACTGATCAGTCTTCAGTAGTACGTGGAGTAACTTTCGGTCTAATCTGACAGCTTTACCTCCATTCAATCGCAGTATTGAATATCACTAATTTCTTCTATGCAGTAAGGATTAACGTGCCACTTTATTATCTGAAATTCGTCAAAGTGAATTCTGTGCGAACTTGTAAGAGACAAATAAATCTCGAAATAATCCATGACAGGATTGTGCGATAGGATTTGCATAATGTGAATAAAATGCTGGTCATGTCGCCGGGGTTGCATCATCTCCACAATACTATTTATCCGTAAATTGTCCTTATCTATTCTCATTGTGGGGCGATTAATATTAAGGACTACAGCGTCTTTCTCTGGCAGAAAATCTATAGACACTTCAAATTCGACGTCCATTGGAAGTTGTAAACGCTGAGTCACAGACTCGTTAAAATTATCG
>JAYZXK010000518.1:0-10261 GCA_036141415.1 Pseudomonadota bacterium | reverse complement strand
ATGCTCTCCCTCTCCGGACAGCGAGTAGCCAAGCTCTTCGGTTACTTTAAAGTCTTCGACCTGTTGCTTCAGCAGCCCGTTGGCGACAGGCTTATCGTTGAGGTATTGCCAGTGTTCAGTGTTTAATTGCATGGTATTCACTTAGTAATCAGCACAACTGCGTGTGCCGCAATGCCCTCTTTACGCCCGGCAAAACCGAGCTTTTCGGTGGTCGTTGCCTTCACATTGATTTGATCGGTGTCGACTGCGCAGTCTTCTGCCAGTAATTGCTGCATGGTAGCAATATGGGGGGCCATCTTGGGCGCCTGGGCAACGATCGTCATATCAGCATTGACCAGCTTATAGCCCAGGTTATGTAACCGGGCTATTACATCACGTAATAATCCGCGACTATCGGCACCGGCATAGGCGCTGTCGGTATCAGGGAAGTGCTTACCGATATCGCCCAATGCGGCCGCACCTAACAGTGCGTCGCAGAGTGCATGGATAAGTACGTCGCCGTCTGAGTGGGCGAGCAGACCCTGTTCATAGTCAATGGATACACCACCAATAGTAATCGGGCCTTCGCCACCGAATTTGTGAACGTCGTAACCGTGTCCGATCCGCATATGTGTCACTTACCTGCTTTGTTGTAAATAAAATTGCGCCAGCGGCAAATCTGCCGGGCGGGTAATCTTGATGTTGGCCGGATCGCTGTCGATTAACTCAACTGTGTAACCGGCAAACTCCATGGCTGAGGCCTCATCGGTGACCACCGCGCCAGCCGATAATGCTGCCGCAAGTGCTTCACGTAACCTATCCGCTCTGAATAACTGAGGGGTAAGTGCATGCCAGAGGTTTTCCCGCTCTTCCGTTTTTAGCACCACCGGGTTGGCAGTATCTGCGCTGGCCCGTTTCATGGTGTCGCGAACTGGCGTGGCAAGAATGCCGCCCCCAAAATGCTCTGCGTCAGTGCGCTCAATCAAGCGGCTAATGTCGCTACTGTTTACGCAAGGACGCGCGGCGTCATGCACCAGCGCCCACTCGTTGCTAGCTAACTCAGCCAGAGCATTATTCACCGACTCAGCACGACTCGCTCCTCCGTCTACTATAGTCAGCCATGGTGCATTCTGCAGCGATAATTGGCTAAAGTATTGATCAATGGGACTCAGGGCAACTACCACTCTGGATATGGCGGGATGAGCCGCCAGTTTTAATAAGGTGTGCTCCAGAATCGTTTGCGAGCCAATGGTGAGATATTGCTTGGGGCGGTCGGCCTGCATCCGTGAACCAATACCCGCCGCGGGAACCACGGCAACAATGGATGTATTAGCTGTGCTCAAAGGTATGTTTCTCTTTGTTGTTTTTTTGATGGTCATTGTTGGAGGGGATTAAGGAAACCAACGCTAACTGTGCCACTTAGTCATCTTCGCTGGGCAGTATGCGGTAAAAGGTTTCCCCCCGTTTTATCAGGCCAAGCTCGTTTCTTGCTCTTTCTTCTACCGCCTCAAGGCCGATAGTGAGGTCACTGATATCAGCCTTTAACAGCGCATTGCGCTGCACCAGGTTGGCGTTTTGCTGATGCTGCTTTTGCACTTCCTGTTGTTTGGCCAGATAGTCAGGAATACTGTTTTTCCCGAGCCACAGGCGATACTGCAGCGCGCCTAACAGCGCCAGCAGAATAAAAAGGATTGCCCGATCTCGCCACACAATGAACACCTGTTCGAATTAGTCGAAGTTATTATGCCGCGCCGGATGCTCAACGTCCATCCAGTTTATCGAACAGTTTGTTCAGCAGCTTGTCTTTCTGTTTTTCCACCGCATTTTTGAAGGTCGCCTGCAGTAACTCCTGCAATGCGGCTTCATCGCGCTGAGTGGCGCTCATCCAGGTTGATATATTGCCCAGCTCGCTGGCCAGGTTGTCATCCTGACTGCCTACCATACCCTGTAATTTACTATTCAGTTCGTTGAGTTTGTCCTGCTGTGAGGCGCTGAGGCTGGATAATGCCGCGTTGGCCAACTGGCGATCAAGGTCTGATGAAAAGCCAAAATTTGGTGCACTTAAGGTGCCGCTAATGTTCATAGTCATATCAAGCTGTTGCAGGCTATCGAGCAGGCTGGCAATGGCGTTGGTCAGGTTGTCGCTGCCCGTTGCTGCCATGGTCAGCTTAGTCAGATCCACAGTGCCCGAGCCATCCAGCATATTATCGGTGATCTCAAGCGAGCCACTGGCCGCTAGTAAGGCCTGTTTTATGGAGGCATCAAGGCGCGGATTATCACTCAGCGAGACGCTGTCTAATAATAAGCCGGCAATCTGCCAGGTCTGTGACGCATCCAGCCCGTCAGAATCCATAAAAAACTGCCCCTGCGTAGCAAACTTTTGGGCACCCTCGGCAGCGGCATTGAGCATGAAGGTAGTAGGGTTGCCAAATATCGAGTGCTGGTTGGTGATATTTTTCCAGTCACCGGTGAGCAGGGTGTCTTGCCAGTTAACGGACAGGTTGGCCTGCCTGACTAATACCTGCAGAGGCGTACCGGGTTGTTCATCTTCTGTTTGCGCTTCGCCGCCCTTGAGTAAGGGCACCAGTATGTCAAAGGCGCTGAATAAATAGCGGTTGTACTGAGCCGCTTTATCGCCGAATACCGCTTCGGTTAGCTGCGACAGGGCGGCCTGGTCGCCAGCGTAAACACCTTTAAGCAGTTCATAATCCTGCTCTGGTGCCGCTTTTAAGGTTTTCAAAGCGCCGCTCATTGCGGTTCTTGCCTCACTGGCTTTTTCTCTGAACGTGGTAATTTTTTCTTTATCGGTGCGAATTTGTTGCTTTAATTCATCAAAAGCCGCTTTTGCTTTTACAACTTCTGCCGGATTTTTAAAGTCGGTGTCGCGAAGTTTCTGAATTTCGGCTTTGTAAAACTCAAGGCGGGACTTGCCTGGCAACGCCTGATAGTCTGTTTTAAGCTCGGTAGCATAAGTGTTGTAGGTAGTTCTGGCGTCTTCCACTGCCGCGGTGGTTTTCAGTGGCGAACGTTCCAGCAATTCATCTACCGTTGGCAGGGCTTCCTTCGCTTCGCTAAGGATTTCATCGAAGCTTTGTCCTTCCGGTTGGCGCAGCACTTTGCCCGGCTCAGGACGCGGCTGATTAAAAGCAACATCCAGCAAATCCACCTGATTCATAATCAGTTGGTCAGACAATAAGGGCATCAGTTCCACATCGCCTGCCAGACGCCCTACTACCAGTTGATTGTTTTGTGGCTGAGCCGGATCGGTAAAGCCTATCTCAGTAACTTCGACTTCCAGAGGAAACAACCTGTGCTCAAAGCCGCCAATGTTCACTTCTGCGCCGTGGGCCTGGGTAAGCTGGGCTTCAAGCACTGATTTAATCAGCATGTCAGCAAACAGCCAGTAGATGATCACCGGGGTGAGAATTATCCCGGCTATCCAGACGGTAAACTTAGTGGCTCGACTCTGCATAACTTGCTCCTTTACTGTGATACACGCCATTTCCGTCAGGCTGTTAGATATCGCACAGCGACGCAGTGCAGCGGCTCTGCCTTGACGCGCAAAAACTGGCCGGTTAATGTGGCAACAAAATCTTACGTTAGTTCACCGGCTTTCTCGTCACGGGCAGGTCTGGGGGAATACCCCGGCGCAGTCGTCTTGGTTAGAATACACAACCTTTGTTAACAGAGCGCATTAATGAGCGCTTCTACAAATAAAACAGTGATCTGTATTCAAACTGCCGCGTTAACAAACGGTGATAATCTTAATTTTTATACGACAGAAAGTACACAAGGGGTTCAATGTTAACTAAAAGTACGTTTACGACTACCAGCCCGATCCGACAGTTGATCCGCGATTATTATCGCATCCCCGAAACTGACGCGGTCGACCAGATCCTGCCGATTGCCGAAGTCAATCCTCGCGCCCGCAGCCGGGCATGGGAGCGTGCCCGACGCATGGTGCTTAAAATTCGGCGCGAGCAGGAGGGCCATGGTGGCGTTGACGCTCTGCTGAATGAATATTCTCTGTCTACCTCGGAAGGCGTGGTTTTGATGTGCCTGGCGGAAGCGTTACTGCGGGTGCCGGATAAAGACACCCAGGACGAACTGATCCGCGACAAACTATCTAAAGGTCAGTGGACCCCGCACCTTGGCAACAGTGAATCCCTGTTCGTTAACGCTTCATCATGGGGCTTATTGTTTACCGGTAACATGGTCAATTATGCCGACAAACGTAAGAGTGAGCAGTTTGGCCTGTTGAAAAAGACCCTTGGCCGCCTTGGTGAGCCGGTGATCCGCCGGGCCATGAATATTGCCATGCGCGTAATGGGCCGCCAGTTTGTTATGGGCGAAAGCATCGAAGATGCGGTAGAACGCGCTCAGGAAAAAGAAAAGAAAGGGTACGTATATTCTTACGATATGCTTGGTGAAGGGGCTCGCACCTTTGCCGATGCAGACCGTTATTACGATGCCTATGTAAAAGCTATCAAGGTAATTGGTAAAGCCGCTGCCGGTAAAGGGCCGCGAAAGTCGCCGGGGATTTCGGTAAAACTGTCGGCAATCCATCCGCGCTATGAGTTTTCTCACTATGAGCGGGTGATGGAAGAGCTGCCAGAAAGACTTAAATCACTTTGCATGATGGCCAAGGAATACGATATTGGCCTTACAGTGGATGCTGAGGAAGCAGACCGGCTTGAAACTTCGCTGGATATTATCGAGAAGGTGTTCCGCGATCCGGATCTTGATGGCTGGGAAGGATTTGGTCTGGCCGTGCAGGCTTATCAGAAACGCGCCATCCATGTTATTGAGTGGCTGCGCGAGCTGACTGTGGATGTTGGCCGCAAAATGATGGTTCGTCTGGTGAAAGGGGCGTACTGGGATACTGAAATTAAGCTCACCCAGACAGCCGGTGTGGATGCATTTCCGGTGTTTACCCGTAAATCGTCTACCGACGTGTCATACCATGCCTGTGCTAACCAGTTGCTGGAGTACCGGGATACGATTTATCCTCAGTTCGCTACACACAACGCCTATACGGCATCAGTGATTGTTGAGCTGGCCGGCGATGACAAACAAGGTTTTGAGTTCCAGTGTCTGCATGGCATGGGCGATACGCTGTACGACCAGGTGGTTACCGAGGAACAAATACAGTGCCGGGTGTATGCGCCGGTTGGTATTCATGAAGACCTGCTGGCTTACCTGGTACGCCGCTTATTGGAAAATGGCGCTAACTCTTCGTTCGTTAACGCCATTGTGGACGATAGCAAGCCGGTAGAGGCGTTGCTTGAAGACCCGGTAGAGCTGACTCAGCGTCTGACGTACCGCTACAACAAGCAAATCAATAAAGCCTCAGAGTTGTTTGCCCCGGAGCGGGTCAATTCCAAAGGCATGGATCTTACCGATCTGAATACCGTTAATACTCTCAAGTACAACTTAGGGCGTTATGCGCGTCAGTACGTTGTGCAGCCGGAAGATGTGCCGGAAGGTGCGGTGCCGGTGAAGAACCCGGCCAACCTCAACGATATTGTGGGTTATCACCATTATGCCGATGAAGCGGCAATCAAAAAGGCACTGGATAACGCTGAAAGCGGTTTTCAGGAGTGGTCGGAGCGCTCTGCCAGTGAACGGGCAATGCTGCTGAATCAGGTTGCGGATTCTCTGGAACGGCATATGGACGAGCTGATTGCGATATGTATCCGTGAGGCGGGTAAAGTAACTCAGGACTCAATCGACGAAGTACGTGAAGCCGTGGACTTCTGTCGCTATTATGCTGCCAGAGCCGTGGAGCTTAGCCAGGATGAACGTCTGGTACCGCGTGGCGTGGTACTTTGTATCAGCCCATGGAACTTCCCGCTGGCCATTTTCCTTGGTCAGGTGGTCGCCGCGCTGGCAACCGGTAATACCGTAGTGGCCAAACCGGCTGAGCAAACCAGTATGATTGCTTTGCGTGCAGTGCAGATGATGCGCTCGGTGGGCTTACCGGATAACGCCTTACAACTGGTTATTGCCAAGGGACCGGATGTGGGCAACGTATTGCTGCCGGATGAGCGCATTAAGGCGGTTATTTTTACCGGCTCAACCCAAACCGGTACGCTGATTTCCAAAACACTGGCCCAGCGTGGTGGTGAACAGGTCCCGCTGATTGCCGAGACCGGCGGCCAGAACTGTATGATCGTTGATTCAACCGCACTGCCTGAGCAGGTGGTGGATGACGTTATCCATTCCGGTTTCCAGAGCGCTGGTCAGCGCTGTTCTGCATTGCGTGTTCTGTTTGTTCAGGAAGACATCGCTGATAACCTCATTAAAATGCTCACCGGTGCGGTGAAGGAGCTGACCATCGACGATCCGTCGTGGTTGAGCACTGATGTGGGCCCGGTAATTGACCAGAAAGCCCTGTCTTCGCTGCAAGAACATGCCGAATACATGAAAGAAAAAGGCAAGTTGCTTTATCAGTCAGAGCTGCCGGAAAGCGCAAAAGACGGTACATTCTTCCCGCCAACCCTTTATGAAATCAGTGATCTGAGCGTATTAAAACGCGAGGTGTTTGGTCCGGTTGTACACGTGGTGCGCTTTAAAGGTAAAGAGCTCGATAAAGTGCTTAAGCAAATTAATGATACCGGTTATGGCCTGACGATGGGGATTCACTCCCGTATAGAAGAGCGTGCGTATGAACTGGCTGCCCGCTCACGGGTAGGCAACGTATACATTAACCGCAACATGATTGGTGCCATTGTAGGTGTTCAGCCATTTGGTGGTCGTGGATTATCCGGCACCGGGCCAAAAGCGGGTGGCCCAAGCTACCTGTCGCGCCTGATGATGGAAAAAGCCACGCCGAAACCCACCATTCTGGAAGAGCCTGAAAGTATCGATGATGCATTGTCGGGCGGTGATACCCAGCACGAAGAAGCGGCTGCCATTATGCGTAAGGCAACCGAGACTGAAGAAACCTGGCGTTATCTGCCGCTGCATGAGCGGATCTCCAAAGTGCGTCAGCTGCTGGCTAAACTGGCAACGGTAGATATCGTTGAGGAGTTGGCCGATGACCTTAACCGCACACTGGCTTCTGCCCGTTCGCAGTTAATCAGCATCGATAAAAAACTCGCCAAACCTACTGTATTGCCAGGACCAACGGGTGAGTCGAATAAGCTTTACCTTGAGCCTCGTGGGGTACTGGTATGTTTCGCCGATAAGGAAGTAGCGTTCGAATACTGGATGCTGTCTATCGTATCAGCCCTGGCTACCGGTAACTGCGTGGTGTCTGTTGTCTCTGATTTATTCTATGAAGAGGCGCTTGCTGTGAAAGAGAAGTTTAAGGCAGTAGGTGCGCCTGATGGTGTATTCCAGGTTGCCAGACTAAGCCATCTCGACGCGCTGTTAATGGATGAGCAACTGGCTGGTGTGGTCGTCGACAGTAATACCGAGCGTACTGCTCACATTACTGCGATGTTAGCCGAACGTCAGGGCGCTATCCTGCCGGTAATCACCGCTGAATATAACGATAAGCTGATTCAGCGTCTGATGACCGAGAAGACTATCAGTATCGATACTACGGCATCGGGCGGTAATACCTCGCTGATGACCATGGTAGACGAAGACGAGTAGCCAAGTTTTAAAAAACAGGTCATCAAAAAACGAAAAAGGGCGCTTATTTAAGCGCCCTTTTTGATTGGCAAAGCCATTACATCCAGGAATCGTTGCGGCGACGACGTTTTGGAATAAAGGTCACGATAATGCCAAGTATAACGCCGGCACCCGCAACAATACCGCCATAACTGAACATCCTGTAACGCTCCTGGGTATCCTGATCGCTGATTTGCGCTTCCAGCGACGAAACCGATTGTTGTGATTCATTCAGCGCCGCTTCCAGCTGAGCATTTTGTTGTTTTACCTGCGCCAGCTCCTGGCTCAGTTCGGCGTTGCGTGACTGAACCCGGTTAAGCTGCTGTTCGCTGTCGGCGAGACGCTGACTTAACTGCGGTAATTGCGCCCGGCGAGAAATAGTGTCGATAAGATACTGAGTTTCTACCCACCCCTCACGACCGTTGGCATCGCTGATTTGAGAAAAGTCATTTTCACTGTTGGTTTGCAGCACGGTTACCGGTAATCCGGCTTCAATAGAGCCCAGGATCCGGTAATTACGCCCCGGCCCGGAATGCATGTAAACAATAAGGTTATCGGCAATATAGTGATCGCTATCGGCCGATAAGGTATCTGAAGATTGCTGAGCCGCGGCTGGCAGGCTCACAATAACCAGGCCGAAAAGAAAAGGTAGCAAGCGCATGAGTGTCTCTACATCATAAAATAATGCTCTGATGTTAGGGGCTGATACCATGAAAGGCAAGTGCTTCCCGACATACATTGTTATTGCTGGCGCTCTGCGCGTGGCGCCTATTGCTAAATGACCCATCGGCAGGTAATGTAGCCGGACTATCTCGCAACTGCTTATGAGTACGACTGTTCCATGTCGGAAACCGAAATCAAATTTGTGCTGCGCGAAGATCCGTTGCCCGCACTTAAAAACAATCTCTTCACCGCCTTAACGTCGCAGGATGTAACCATTGAGGAGAAAGGTCAGACTGACCTGCTTAATGATTATTACGACACCACCGATCACTTGTTTCAGCAAAATAAAATTGGCATGCGGGTGCGCGGTGCCGATGGTCGCTACGAGCAAACGGTAAAAACCACCGGCCAGATTAGTGGCGGCCTGCATCAGCGTTTAGAATTTAACGTTGATTTGGATAGTCCGGAACCCGACCTGACCCTGTTTAATGATGTGCCGTGGCCACCAGGGCATAAGGCAGACACGCTAAACGAGCAGTTGGAGAAGCAGTTCGGCACGCATTTTAACCGGACTATCTTTAATATTAGTTATCCCGATGCTGAAATTGAACTGGTTTACGATAACGGTAAAGTTGCCGCGCAACAGCAGGATGCACCGATCCGCGAAATCGAGCTTGAGTTAAAAAGCGGCGAACTCAGCCGCATGTTCGAGCTGGCAAACCGGCTGGTGGATGCACTGCCGGCGAGGTTAAGTGATACCTCCAAAGCGGCCCAGGGCTATCAGTTACTGCATGGTGTTTCCCATAAAGTAACGCCGTTACCGGACTTCCTGCCACTGAAAGAGAATATCTCTACTGAAGAAGCTTTTTGTCGGGCGCTGGAGTGCGGTTTAGTGCATTGGCAAAAACATGAACACCTGTACTTTGAAACCGGCGCGACCAAAATGCTCACTGAGGTTACCCGGGCAGTGCGAATGTTGCTGCAAACCGTGTCGCTGTACTTACCGGTTTTGCAATGCCCGGCTATGCTGACACTGCATAAGCAACTGCTCAGTTATGCCGATAACTGGCTATGGCAGGACGATCTGCAGAGTTTACGTTTGTTGCTGTCAAAGAAGAGTTTGTTTAATAAGAAGCTGTCCCGCTATCCGGCACTGATCAGCTACCTGCAAGGGCGGCAGGCCGGTTTAGTGCAGGCCCATGACCCTGCCAGCCGGCTTTTTCAGTCTGCGCCCTCAAAGCTTAAGCTGGCTATCGCTGAGATGCTGCAAAGTAAACCCTGGCGTTTCGAGGTAAAAGGCTATGACATGCCGCTGATGGAGCATGCCAAGGGCTGGCTATCGCAAGGCTGGCAAACCATTCTGCAAACCATGCCTATCCAGCGTCGTATGTACGCTTCCAACTATACGTCGGTAGAAATGCTGTTGCGCCAGACCTTGTTTAACGGCTTTTTACTGGCCGATATGTTTGAAGACAGTCGAGGCCACTTCCGCGCGCCTTGGTTGGATATTTTAATCGGTATCGATGAACTCAATGCTTTGTTATTATTGAAAAAGTCAATTTTTGATGCCGAGCTGGCTGAGCAACAGGAGTTGCTGGAGTGGGTTCATGAGAAAACCCACGGGCTGCTCAATGTGATGGAAAGAAGTCGTCAGGTTGCCATGACCGGCGAAGTGTACTGGTAACTGATTACCGCGGAACAAAAATACAATGTCCACTCAACACATGATCCCACTCTGGAGCGCAGGTGCGCTGACTGTCCTGTGGCTGTGCCTGCTGTTTAAAGTCAGTAGAAATAAGGTTGCAGCGAGAGGCTATAAGGGATTCTGGCTGGCCATGCTGAGCTGGCCGATGCTGCTTAGCAGTGAATTATGGCAGCTTGTTGGCGGCGCATCACCCTGGTTGGCAGCGGCGGCTGTGGCTGCAATGCCGGTATTGTTGGCCGGAATTTATCGTAACTTGCTGGCGATGCTGTGGCGTAAGCCAAAACGGATAATGTG
>JAYZXK010000517.1:0-3091 GCA_036141415.1 Pseudomonadota bacterium | reverse complement strand
GCGTTTATTTTCACCGGTAGCACGCTGTTGGCCGCAAACAGGGCATGGCGCTGCTGGTAACGGTCTGAATACCGGAACACCAAATGTTCAACCAGGTGGGCGATGCCCGAGCTATCCAGGGCCGGGGTAGGCACCACAAAGGCAGCACCATACTCCTGCGCAGGTTGCTTGAAGCTGACAACGTTGAGGCCGTTACTCAGGCGTGTCTGGTTACCCATGGCTAATTCAAATTTCCGTGATTGGGATCTTTACTTTGGGGTCACGATACACTAATTCGCGCTCAGGCGTTTGAGATTTTGCGACGGCTTCGGCCATTAAATGGTGATCCGGTGATTTAGAGCATACCGGATCGGTTTTGTACATATCGCCTGTGAGCATATACGCCTGACAGCGACAGCCACCAAAATCGAGGTCTTTTTCATCACAGGTTTTACACGGCCCCTGCATCCAGTCGGTGCCTCGGAAGTGATTAAAGGCAAAATCGTCAAACCAGATATCCTGTACCGACTTGTCTTTTACATTGGGGAATGTCAGCGGCAGAATTTTTGCACTGTGGCACGGTAATGCGCTGCCATCCGGCGCGACCGTGAGGAATGTGGTGCCCCAGCCATTCATACAGGCCTTGGGACGTTCCTCGTAGTAGTCCGGTGTAACAAAAATAAAGTGCGGTCCTTTACCATCCTGATTATCGCGAAAAGCATTCACTTTAGCTTCGGCTTCGATAAGCTGGGCCTGACTGGGCAACAGGTGGTCGCGATTAAGGTAAGCCCAGCCGTAGTACTGCACGGTTGCCAGCTCCACGTAATCGCCTTTCAGTTCGCAGCACAGCGCCATCACCTCTTCAATCTGGTGAATATTCTGCGCGGTCAGGCAGAAGTTCAGGACCATGGGGTACTCGTATTGCTTAACCAGTTTCGCCACTTTGAGTTTTTGTTCAAAGGAGTGGCGCTTGTTACCAATTAAATCATTGGCGTCGGCATTAGCGGCCTGAAAACTTAACTGAATATGGTCAAGCCCTGCCTCACGCAGCGCGGCAATGCGCTTTTCGGTTAAGCCTATTCCAGAGGTAATCAGGTTGGTGTAATAGCCCAGCCCACTGGCGTAAGCCACCAGTTGTTCCAAATCTTTGCGCAAGAGCGGTTCACCGCCGGAAAAACCTAACTGTACAGCACCCATTTCACGGGCATCGCTGAGTACTTTTAACCAGGTATCGGTATCACACTCCTGCTCTCTGGAACCCAGATTGACCGGGTTTGAGCAATAGGGGCAGTGCAGCGGGCACTCATAGGTCAGCTCTGCCAGCAACCATAACGGCGGGCCGGGCTGATGTGGAGCGCCAGGGCCATTCTCAGACATAGTTTATCCAACGTTTTTGTTCAGCATGCTCAAAAAAAGCCAGTATATCTTCTTCGATACCTTCGGCATCGGGATATTCGGCTTGCAGTGCGGCAACAATATCGCCAACGGATTTCGTGCCATCTACCTGTAACAGGATAGCAGATGCGCTGCTGTTGAGTTTTATCATGCCTTCCGGAAACAGCAGAACGTAGCAGTCCTGGGCTTTTTCAAACTGAAACTTAAATAAACGGTTTAGTTTGGGCACTTTGCTGGCTAATTCACTCACTTACATCAACCCCTTATGGCAGATAGTCTGGTCGGCTACGCCATGGAACGGGCGACGCTCAAACTCATAGGCCAGACTAATGGCATCGGCCAGTGACCACAACACATCCAGCTTAAATTGCAGAATGTTGAGCGCTTTTTCCTGTAGCTTACGGGTAGTAAAGTGATCCAGGGTTATTTGTAAGCCGTGTTCAACATCGCGACGGGCCTGGCTCAGGCGCATCTGAAAATATTTAAACCCTTCTGCATCTATCCACGGATAGTGTTCCGGCCAGGTGTCCAGTCGGCTCTGATGAATTTCCGGGGCAAACATTTCGGTAAGAGAAGAACAGGCGGCTTCTTCCCAGGTCGCGCGGCGGGCAAAGTTCACATAAGCGCCCACTGCAAACTTAACCCCTGGTAAAAGCAGCTTTTCATCAAGAATGTCCTGGCGGTCAAGGCCCACAGCTTCGCCTAAGCGCAGCCAGGCTTCGATACCACCTAAGCGCGGATCACCCTCTTCGCCATCGTGATCAAGAATACGCTGTATCCATTTGCGGCGCGTTTGCATGTCGGGGCAGTTAGCCAGAATAGCGGCGTCTTTAACCGGAATACATTGCTGATAAAAGAAACGGTTGGCTACCCAGCCCTGAATTTGCTCCTTGCTACATTTACCCTGATTCATGGCCTGATGAAAAGGATGATGAATATGGTAATACTGGCCTTTGTCACGCAGTTTTTGCTCGAATTCTTCTCTGCTCCAGGGGCGTTGTTCGCTCATGGGATACCTCTTTTATAGGGTGATTTGCATACCGTCGTATGCCAGTTCTATATCGTTATCAGTTAAATACTGATGCGCCTCGGAATCTTCGTTCAGAACCGGATTGGTATTATTGATATGAATCAGCACTTTGCGATCGATGTTAAAGCGATTGAGCAGGCTGACAGTACCGTCAGGACCGTTTACCGGCATGTGGCCCATCTGGCTACCCAAGCGATTGCTAAAGCCTTTCTGGATCATTTCGTCATCGAGCCATAGGGTGCCGTCAAACAACACACAGGATGCCTGATCAAGCATAGACTCCACGAGTGGACTGGCTTGCACACAACCTGGCGCATAAAACAGGCTTTTGCCGCTGGCGGTATCGGTGATTTGTAAACCAATATTATTACCCGGCACCACTTTATCCCGGTAGCTGGAATAGGGCGGCGCGTTGGACTCCAGTACCACCGGATTAAACACCAGACCCTCTGCACCCTGTGGGGTGAAAGACGCTGCATAATCGGTATCAATACTATGCCGCTGTAAACCGCCATGCCAGTGTTTGAGCATGGTGAACAGCGGGAAGGCTGTGGTTAAATCTTCGTGCACTACGTCAGTACAGTAAACCGGTAACGGTAAGCCTTCGCGCAGTGTCAGCAGGCCAGTAGTGTGGTCTATCTGACTGTCGGTTAAAATAATAGAACGAATGCTGGTACCACGTTGCTG
>JAYZXK010000516.1:0-21532 GCA_036141415.1 Pseudomonadota bacterium | reverse complement strand
CCGCACCACGTTTACTGGCGGCGAGATAGTTTTTCAGGATCCCTTCAATGACCCGCGGGTTCTGACCATCGGCGATGCCAACAATTCCGTCGAGAATCAATGACTGGTTGAGTTTCTCTTCATTCAGGCGGTTGCTAAGCTTAGCGGCGATTGGCAGACAGATAACGTTAGCCAGAAAGGCTCCGTACAATGTGGTTAACAAGGCCACCGCCATAGCAGGGCCGATAGCTTTGGGGTCATCCATGTTTGACAGCATGGCTACCAAACCAATGAGCGTACCAATCATCCCCATGGCCGGCGCGACATCACCAAGGCCTTTAAAGATAGAAACACCAAACTCGTGGCGTTCGGTGGTCATGGAAATGTCTTTTGCCAGGGTTTCGCGCACCACATCGATATCGTGACCATCCACCAGCATATCCACCCCTTTTTGCATAAAAGGGTTAGCTATTTCAGCTTCTTCGAGAGCCAGAAAGCCGCCTTTGCGGGCTGCATCTGCCATTTCTACCACTTTCTCGATGAGATCTTCAGGCGTATCGATTTTAAACATAAACGCCTTACCGGCGATTTTACCTGCACCAAAAAACTGGCCAAGCGTGAACTGCGACATAACAACGAAAAGACTACCGCAAAATACGATCAGTACCGAGGGAACGTCGACAAACATGCTGAGATCCCCACCGAGGATCATGGCCATTACAATAAAGCCAATGCCGCCTAACATTCCAACCAGGGTTGCTAAATCCACTTGTTTCCCTCACTTCATCACTTATTCAGGGCGAAACTGAACACTTGGTGTTAAATATAGCTGCGAATTTTTCACAATGCAGCGCTGAGTCTGACCAAGTCAATCACACCAGCGAAGTTGTTATAGCATTGAGCCGACTAAGAATACTCATCCTCACCTGACATCCTAGCACTCAATACACTGTAGTCATTCTATCGGCAGTTATTTTTTTTTCTACACTGATATCGTTATAGATTTTATAACCGGTTATCACAAAACCACTGCCTGGCGCTGCCAGACAGCGCAAAACCTCGCCTCCAACGGCTAAACTATTTGACCCTCGCGCGGGCCTCGGTTAATGTGCCATCACTACGCAAAATGAGACCAGAAGAGGGATCCGTGAGCGATAAAGCCACTGCAGCCAGTCCGTCATTTGAACAAACCATCAGCGAACTGGAAACTATCGTCAGTGAAATGGAACAGGGCGATTTGCCACTCCATGAGGCACTGAAAAAATTTGAACGCGGTATCGAGTTATCCCGCCTGAGCCAGAAGGCCCTGGTAGAAGCTGAGCAAAAAGTCAGAATACTCACCGAACAAAACGGCGAAGCCGCCTTACAGGACTTCGCGGCAGACAACGAGGACTAACATGCAACTTGCTTCATTGCATCAGCACATCAAGCAACGCCTTGATGCCAGCCTGCAAGACCTCATCAACGATCTGCCCGATGCCGCACCACGCCTGAAAGCGTCTATGCTGTACGCCTTAACCAATGGTGGCAAACGGATGCGTCCGTTACTGGTTCACCTGGTGGGTAATATGCTCGACATTCCGGATAACGACCAGCGGGCTATCAGTATGGCCATCGAGTGTATTCATGCCTACTCCCTGGTTCATGACGATCTACCAGCAATGGATGATGACGACCTGCGCCGGGGCAATCCAACCTGCCATATTGCGTTTGACGAAGCGACCGCTATTCTCGCCGGTGACGCTCTGCAGACCCAGGCTTTCAGTATTGTTGCAGAACACCCTATGAGCACGTTTGCCAACCATCGCCGTGCGCAACTGGTTGCGGTGCTGGCTCGCGCTGCCGGTTATTCGGGCATGTGTGGCGGCCAGGCCATTGATTTAGCCGCCACGGGTAAACAAATCACACTGGCCGAACTACAACATTTGCATCAGTTAAAAACCGGCGCTTTACTCACCGCCTGTGTGGAAATGGTATGCCTGGTAACCGAGCAGCTCGATAGTAACCATCAACAATTACTGTGCCGTTTCGCTAACCGTATCGGCCTGGCATTTCAGGTTCAGGATGACATTCTGGACGTCACCGCCAGTACCGAAACGCTGGGAAAACCGAAAGGTTCAGATGAAGCCCGGGGCAAAAATACCTTTCCTTCTCTGCTGGGATTAGACGGTGCGCGACAGGAGTTGGCAAAATTACATCAAGAGGCGCTTCAAGCCTTGGACGGTTTGCCCTACAATACCGATTACTTAGTTGCATTTACCGATTTAATGGTGAGTCGTAGTCATTAACGGCGCGACATACCTGTAAAACTATCAGAATAATAAATAATGACTCTAGATTTAGCGCACTATCCGACTCTTGCTCTGGCCCGTTCTCCCGAAGCATTACGCAAGCTTCCTCAGGACAAACTGCGGACCCTGGCTGACGAACTTCGCCAGTACCTGCTTACCTGTGTCAGCCAGAGCAGTGGTCATTTTGCCTCTGGTCTTGGCACCGTTGAACTTACTGTGGCGCTGCATTACATCTATAACACGCCTTTTGACAGGCTGATCTGGGATGTGGGTCATCAGGCCTACCCGCATAAAATTCTTACCGGCCGTGCCGAACAGATGTCGACGATCCGTAAAAAAGACGGATTACATCCTTTCCCATGGCCAGCGGAAAGCGAATTCGACACCTTCGCGGTGGGTCATTCATCTACTTCAATCAGTGCCGCACTGGGCATGGCCATCGCCGCCGACAAAGAACAACAGGGCCGCAAGGTGGTCGCCGTTATCGGTGACGGCGCAATGACTGCCGGGATGGCCTTTGAGGCAATGAACCACGCTGGTGATATCAGCAAAGATTTAGTAGTGGTGCTGAACGATAATGAAATGTCGATTTCAGAAAACGTCGGCGCATTAAACAGCCACCTGGCCCGCCTGTTAACCGGCAACCTGTTTAACAGTATTCGCGACGGGGGCAAGAAACTACTGAGTAATGTGCCCCCCATCAAAGAATTTGCCAGCCGCGCCGAAGAGCATATTAAAGGCATGGTAGTACCGGGCACCATTTTTGAAGAGCTGGGCTTTAATTACATTGGCCCCATTGATGGCCATGACATCAACGGTGTGGTCGACACCTTACGTAATATGCGTAAATTTAAGGGCCCGCAACTGCTACATGTGGTCACCCGCAAAGGTAAAGGTTATCCCGAAGCAGAAAAAGATCCTATTAAATTCCATGCCGTGCCGAAGTTTAATCCGGCCGACCAGGCTCTGCCTAAAGCCAAGGCTTCCAAGCCCACTTTTTCGGCTATTTTTGGTAACTGGTTGTGCGATATGGCTAAACAGGATCCCAAGCTGATGGCCATAACGCCAGCGATGCGTGAAGGCTCGGGCATGGTTGCCTTTTCCCAGCAATACCCCGAACAGTATTTCGATGTAGCCATTGCCGAACAACATGCTGTCACTCTGGGCGCGGGCATGGCCAAAGATGGTCTGAACCCGGTAGTAGCTATCTACTCAACCTTTTTACAGCGTGCTTATGACCAGCTGATCCACGATGTAGCCTTACAGAACCTGCCAGTATTATTTGCCATCGACCGTGCGGGGATTGTTGGCGCGGACGGCCCAACTCACCAGGGTGCTTTCGATATTGCTTTCCTGCGCTGTATTCCCAATATGATTGTGATGACCCCGTCGGATGAAAACGAGTGTCGGCAGATGCTTTATACCGGTCATATGGCCAATGCCCCGGCGGCAGTGAGATACCCGCGCGGAGCCGGCAAAGGCATTACGCCGGAAGAATCCATGACAGCCCTGCCACTGGGTAAAAGCCGGACACTGCGAACCGGTAAAAAGGTCGCGCTGTTAAACTTTGGGACGTTGCTGCCCTTCGCCGAAGCAGCAGCCGAGGAACTGGACGCCACCCTGATAGACATGCGTTTTGTGAAACCTTTGGATACCGACGTACTTCACACCCTGAAAGCCGATCACGAGTGCTTCGTGACCCTGGAAGACGGCTGCATTATGGGTGGCGCAGGTAGTGCGGTAAGCGAGTATGTGATGCAAAACCGGTTAAAAACCGATGTGCTGACTCTTGGTCTGCCCGATCACTTTATATTGCAGGGTACCCAGGAAGAAATGTACGGCGAACTTGGCCTGGATACACAGGGTATAATCACTGCCGTCACCGCGTATATTGACCATAATTAACATAAACAACGGCCGGGTATGCTTAATTGCTTAGTCTAGCCCGGCACTACCGTTCAGGCGAATTAGCCGCTTGCAGGTAAGTCAGTTCTTTCTCGAAGTGCTCGACTGCCATTTGACCCACGACAACCTGAAAATAGACCGCTTCTTCCCAACCATAGTACTTTCTGAGGATCACCTCATTGGTGCACACTTTGTCCAGAGACTCTTTAAAACGGTGTTTTCGTATTAACTCCTGACTGCCAATTGCACCATTTTTAATCGACTCGATATTTTCATCAGGAGAGCCCAGTAAAGGACCAGGAGCCAGCTGATTTAAAAAGCCGGTATCTTTCATCTCGGCGGTCTTACTGGCAAGTTCCTGTTCATAAAAGCGGGTGTAGTTGGCAAGTTCTGACAATCTTGTTCTAAGCTCGTTATGTTGAAATGCAAGAAAACTGTTATTACCTAGCAATAACTCAATGTCACGAACAGACAGTAGTATCTGGGAGTAATTCATGACAACCGGAAACGTGGATTCGATGCTCTCTATCGAGCCGCCATTTGCCCCACAAGTACGTAAGGTTTCAATGACTCGCTGAACGGCTGGCAGACGCTTGCGGTAATAATTCTGCACCGCCCGAATGGATTTTATATTGTTGCTAACCTCCTGATTAACCCGCTTATAGGCGTCATTATAAAGCGTTTGCTGCTTTTGTGTTTCGTTCCAGTTTGCTACCTGAACACCTATAAACACACCCACCACTACAATTACAAAATCGAGTAACACCGCAAACCAGTTCTGTTGCCTTACGTGCAAAAGAACGCGTCTGAGTAACATAACTTATCCTTGTCTTTGAACAATATTCGTTCAATCTACAGGTTTATTCTGGTAAGTGCTATGGGGATTTAGGGTTGGAATAATCTGTAAAGCAATTGGGCAAGCTAAAGCCCGAGGAGAAATAAAATTGCGTGCAGGCTAATACAGGCCATGATGCCGGCTACTACGTCATCCAGCATAATGCCGAGACCTCCGGCCAGGTACTTATCGATGGGTTTGATTGGCCACGGCTTTAAGATATCGAAGAAGCGGAACAACACAAAGCCCAACAGCACAGTAATTGGCGATAGTGGCACCCATAAGAAGGTGAGTAAGATGCCGGCCACTTCGTCCCAGACAATGGAGCCGTGGTCGTGCACCTGCATGTCATCAGCAGTTTTACCGCACAGATAAATCCCTACAACACTGGCCAGCACCGCGGCAATCAGCAGTGCGTAGGGTGAAAGCCAGATAAACGGGATCAGTAATGGCAATGCCGCCAGCGAGCCAAAGGTACCGGGCATCAGGGGAATTAAACCGCTGCCAAAACCCAGTGCCAGAAAATGCACCGGATTTCTCATTGATATCCGCTTACGCAGCGCTTTATCCATTAAAACTCGTGCTCGTAGCCCGTGCTTTCATCAAGCACGTATTTTTCATCGTACAACCTGAGATCCAGCTGACCGGCATAACCATTGATCTGGCCAATACAAGTGGCTTTCACATTGGCGTTTTTCAGTGAGGTTTCCAGATTACCACGCTGCTCTTCATTAACCGTGAAGACCAGTTCGTAATCATCGCCAGCCGCCAGCGCATACCGATAGGCCTGCTGGGCTCCCACGGTCTCAAACAAAGCCGATGACACGGGCAGGCGGTCAACGTGAACAGTGGCACCGCAGCCAGACATCTTGAGAATATGGCCCAAATCAGATACCAGCCCGTCAGACACGTCGATACAGGCATTAGCTGTGCGGCGCAGAGATGTCCCCGCCATTACTCTTGGGGTAGGATAATAATGACGATTAATCAGGTAATCACGGTGCTCGCCAACAGCTTCGATATCGCCCTTAAGAATATCCAGACCAGCCCCCGCATCGCCGAGGTTGCCGGTCACATAAATCCAGTCGCCGGGCTTGGCATTACTGCGGCGTAACTCGGTGTCTGGTGGCACAAAGCCCTGAGCGGTAATGGTTAATGCCAGTGGCCCGGTGACCGTATCACCACCAATCAGTTGTACCGAATAATACTCAGTTAACTCGTACAGGCCGTTAACAAATTCATCTATCCAGTTTTCATCATATGACGGCAACGACAGCGACAAACTTATCCACGCGGGCTCTGCACCAGAGGACGCCAAATCACTCAGGTTAACCGCTACCGCCTTATAGGCCACTGAGCGCGCTGGCGCATCAGTGAGAAAATGAACACCACTGATAAGCGTGTCAGTGGTGACAGCGAGGTGTTGATTATCAGGTACTTTGGTCACAGCACAGTCATCACCGATCCCGAGGATCACGTCTTTTCTAACGTGACCTCGTTGGGCAAAGTACTGTTTTATCAGATCAAACTCTTTCACAGTAATCCGGAAAGTTGAGAAATTTAAAAGTAGGGCTTCCTGCCCTGGTTTCAACGGTAGCAGGCTTAGCCGCGTTCATGAGGACGCAGAGTTTTCACTGCTTTATCCAGCGCTCCATTAACAAACTTATGGCTGTCTTCGGCACCAAAAGACTTAGCCAGTTCAATGGCTTCGTTGATAATTACCTTGTATGGGACATCGATTTGTTCGGTTAGTTCATAAGTGGCTAACCGTAAAATCGCTTTTTCGATAGGATCCAGCTCTTCGGGTAAACGACCAAGGTAGGGCTTAATCGTGCTGTCTAATTGAGAAGCACTGCGCACTACCCCACGCAGCAACAACTGAAAATAGTTCATATCCACTTTTTTCATGTCGTTACTGGTCGCCAGAGCGAGTTCTATCTGGTCGATCTGGTTTTGGGTCATTTGCCAGGAGTAAACGCCCTGCAGCGCTATTTCACGGGCCCGACGGCGAGGAGAAACTTTCACGTTTGTTTCCTTATGCCAAGTCGTCTAGGGCAGACATGACATTCACCATTTCAAGCGCGCCCAGGGCAGCTTCAGAGCCTTTGTTACCAGCTTTGGTACCAGAACGCTCAATGGCTTGTTCGATAGAGTCTGTGGTGATCACACCAAAAGACACGGGTAAACCGTATTCCAGTGACACCTGGGCCAGGCCCTTATTGCACTCACCGGCAACAAAATCAAAGTGCGGTGTACCGCCGCGGATCACCGCGCCTAAGGCAATAATGGCGTCGAACTTTTTGGATTCAGCTAATTTTTTTGCCGCAACCGGCAGCTCATAAGCGCCAGGCACACGAACCAGTGTGACATCTTCATCGCTCACTTCACCATGACGCTCCAGCGTGTCCAGTGCGCCTTCTAACAAACTTTCTACTACAAAGCTGTTAAAACGTGAAACAACAATGGCAAATTTCTTACCTGTTGCGCGAATATTACCTTCGATAACCTGCATAGCCCAAATCCCGTATGAATCCCGTGTCAAAAACGGCGCGAAGTATACCACAACAGCGCCAAAACCCAATCGTTAGTCGTGAATATACTCAACAACTTCCAGGCCAAATCCAGAAAGCGCGTGATATTTAATGGGTTTACTTAATAAACGCATTTTTTGCACGCCCATGGCGGCCAGAATCTGACTGCCCACGCCTACTGTGCGCGAGGAACCCTGCCAGTTTTTACCTACCGGCTGCTCGCCACGATCTTCTGCTGCGAAGCGTTGCAACTGAGACTCCAGATCTTCTTCTTTACCCAGCAAAACCAGCACACCGCCCTCCTCGGCAATTTGCTCCATGGCATCAGGTAACGTCATCGAGCGGGAGATCCCGCGGGTGGAGCCCAGCAGATCGCTCAGGGTATTATGTAGATGAACCCTAACCAGAGTTGGCTCCTCAGCCTGAATATCACCTTTCTTCAGGGCAAAGTGCAGCTGGTTATCGATAACATCCTTAAATGTATGCAGTTCAAACTCACCGTATTGTGTGGGTAACTGACAGCTGGATACCTTCTTAATCGTGGTTTCGTTAAGGTTACGGTATTCAATTAAATCGGCAATGGTACCGATTTTAATATCATGCTCAGCGGCGAACGCCTCAAGCTGCGGACGGCGAGCCATGCTGCCATCGTCGTTTAATACCTCAACAATCACCGCTGCCGGTTCACAACCCGCCAGTCTGGCCAGATCCACGCCGGCTTCGGTGTGACCTGCGCGGTTTAAGACGCCGCCTTCTTTCGCAATCAACGGAAAGATATGCCCCGGTTGCACAATGTCTTTGGCCTGCGCGTCTTTAGCTACCGCCGCCAGAATCGTTGTAGCCCGATCAGCTGCAGAAATGCCGGTGGTAACGCCTTCCGCGGCTTCAATAGAAACCGTAAAGTTTGTTGAAAACTGGGCTTTGTTAAGGTCGACCATCAACGGCAGGTTTAAACGCTGACAACGTTCTGCAGTCATGGGTAAACACACCAGTCCACGGGCATGTTTTACCATAAAGTTAATGGCTTCGGGGGTGACATGCTCGGCAGCCATGATGATATCGCCTTCGTTTTCGCGATCTTCGTCATCCATCAGGATGACCATCTTGCCTTGCTTGATGTCTTCGATTATTTCAGCGGTGCTATTAAGTGCCATAAATATTAAGTCTTGTAGGGTTATTTTTTTAGATAGCCGTGTTCGGCGAGAAATTCCAGACTGATGTCATTTTTTTTGCTGGCGGCTTTGTCGCCCAGCATCAGTCGCTCCAGATAGCGGGCGATAACGTCCACTTCCAAATTCACTCTGGTACCGGTTTTATAAGTGCCCAGCACCGTCTCCTGCAGCGTATGGGGAATGATCCATAGCATAAACTCGCTGCCGTTTACTTTGTTTACAGTAAGGCTCACGCCATCAACCGTGATACTGCCCTTATGGGCGATATATTTGGCCAGTTCGTCCGGCGCGTCGATCCAGATTTCCACGTAATCGCTGTGTTGAATTATGCGGGACACTTCGCCTACACCGTCAACGTGGCCGGAAACAATATGCCCGCCGAAGCGCGAGCTAACCTGCATGGCTTTCTCCAGATTCACCTGGGTGCCCGGTTTATACTGGGCAAAGCCGGTCAGGCGGATAGTCTCGGCAGAAACGTCCGCACTATAATGATGCGGGCTGTAATCAACAACGGTAAGACAAACGCCATTGGTAGCAATGCTGTCTCCCAATGCCACATCGGACATATCCAGCTTGCCCACGCCAACTTTAAGACGAATGGACTCTCCCTGGTCGACCATGGATTCGATGGTTCCGAGCGCTTCAATAATTCCAGTGAACATAATGTCTTCTCGTGTGCTTTATTATGACTTGTCGACGGCTAATTGATAGGTCAACCGGATGTCTTCTGCTATATGTCTGATGTCGGTTAATTTCAAGTCCGGCGCCTCACTTACCCGGGCATAATCCGGCAGATTGAGCATCGATACGCCTTTGTCGCCAAGCAGCTTCGGCGCCTGATAAACAATCAGCTCATCCACCAGCCCGTTGGCCAAAAAGGCCCCGGCCAGGCCAGCACCGGATTCCACCAGCACTTCGTTAATGCCGCGATCAGCCAGCTCAGCGAGCAGCAGATGTAAATCAATTTTTCCTGCTGCGGATAACGGTAACTGACATTGCTCAACGTCCTGACTAAAGCCCACCCGAAAATGCTGGTTCACCAGCAGCACCGGGTGGCCATCGTTAAACATCAGCCAGTTTGGCGTGAGCCTTTCCTGCGAATCAATCACCACCCGCAGCGGTTGACGCACCGCGGAAACCGGATAATTGTCGAGTTCGGCCTGCTCCGGCCGCACCAGCATACTCGGGTTATCGGCAATCACCGTACCACTGCCGGTAATAATCGCGCAGCTTTGCGCCCGCAGTCGCTGCACATCTCGTCGCGACGCCGGCCCGGTGATCCACTTACTCGCGCCGTTAGCCAGCGCTATTTTACCATCCAGGCTGACACCTAATTTAACTCTTACCCAGGGCAAGCCCTGCTGCATCCGCTTAATAAAACCCGGATTGAGAGCTCTTGCCTGCTCGGTACAAACATCCTGGGTCACCTCAATACCGGCAGCTTTGATTCGCTCAATGCCACTGCCGCTTACCTGCGGGTTAGGATCGGTCATCCCCACTACCACCCTTGCAACCCCGGCTTTTATCAACGCATCAGCGCATGGCGGTGTTCGACCAGTATGACTACAGGGTTCAAGGGTGACATAGGCAGTAGCGTCCCGGGCATTGTCACCTGCGGCAACCAGCGCATGCACTTCGGCATGAGGCGTACCGGCCTGAATGTGATAACCCTGGCCAATGCAGATTTCATCTTTAACGATAACGCAGCCAACACGAGGATTGGGAGAGGTGGTATAGCGCCCTTTTGCTGCCAGTTGAATGGCTTTTGCCATCCAGTATTCATCTATGGCAGGGCTGGGATTGAGGCGTTGCATGGGATTTAATCCCCCAGTCTGGCTATCTCTTCACCAAACTCTTTAATATCTTCAAAAGAACGATACACCGAGGCAAAACGAACGTAAGCCACTTTGTCCAGCTCCTTTAAGGCATCCATAATGAGATTGCCCAACAATTCGCTTTCGACTTCCCGCTCGCCGGTTGCCCGCAATGTTGATTTGAGTTGCAGCACACACTGCTCGATTTTTTCAGTGCTTACCGGGCGCTTTTCCAGTGCCCGTTGTAAACCTGCGCGCAGTTTGTCTTCGTTGAAAGGCTCTCGGGTACCGTCGCGTTTAATTACTCGCGGCATTACCAATTCGGCGCTCTCAAAGGTGGTAAAGCGTTCATGGCATTCAGCGCATTCCCGGCGCCGGCGCACCTGATGTCCTTCAGCGACTAACCTGGAATCAATAACCTTGGTTTCTTCGGCAGAACAAAAGGGACAATGCATAAACGCTCCTGCTTAGTAACCGGCTCAGCCAGTAACTACTGAGCCGTTATTCCCTGGATTAGGCGTATACCGGGAAGCGTGAGCACAGCTCAACCACTTCTTGCTGAACGCGTTCAACCACGCTCTCATCGCCCATATTATCCAGAACGTCACAAATCCAGCTGGCTACCTGTTTGGCTTCATTTTCGCCAAAACCACGGCGGGTAATCGCTGGTGTACCGATACGCAGACCACTGGTCACAAACGGTGAACGTGGATCATTCGGTACAGAGTTCTTGTTAACGGTAATGTTAGCACGGCCAAGGGCTGCATCGGCATCTTTACCGGTAATATCTTTATCAATCAGATCTAACAGGAAAAGGTGGTTATCGGTACCGTTAGAAACGATTTTATAACCGCGTTCCTGCATCACGCTTACCATCGCTTTAGCATTGGTAACAACCTGCTGTTGATAAGCTTTAAAGTCTGGTTGCAGCGCTTCTTTAAACGCAACAGCTTTTGCAGCAATAACGTGGCACAGCGGGCCGCCCTGGTTACCCGGGAATACTGAGCTGTTAAGCTTTTTATAAATGGTTTCATCACCACAGGCAGACAGGATCAGACCACCGCGCGGACCCGCTAAGGTTTTATGCGTTGTGGTAGTTACGACGTGCGCGTGTGGCAGTGGATTAGGATATACGCCGGCAGCAATCAGACCCGCTACGTGAGCCATATCGACCAGCAGGAAGGCACCTACTTTATCGGCAATAGCGCGGAAACGTTGCCAGTCAACAATGCCAGAGTAAGCAGAAAAACCACCAATGATCATTTTTGGCTTGTGCTCTTCAGCCAGCGCTTCAACCTGGTCGTAGTCAATTTCGCCGGTTTCTTCGTTTAAACCGTACTGCACTGCATTGTAGGTTTTACCAGAGAAGTTAACGCTGGCGCCGTGGGTTAAGTGACCGCCTTCAGACAGGCTCATACCCAGTACGGTATCACCGGCGTTAAGCAACGCCATAAACACGGCAGAGTTTGCCTGCGAGCCAGAGTGCGGCTGAACGTTAGCGTACTCGGCACCAAACAGCTGCTTGGCACGCTCAATGGCTAAGTCTTCAACGATATCTACGTGCTCACAGCCACCGTAGTAACGCTTACCAGGATAACCTTCAGCGTATTTATTGGTTAATTGCGACCCCTGGGCCTCCATTACTCGAGGGCTGCAATAGTTTTCAGAGGCAATTAGCTCAATGTGGTGTTCCTGGCGTTGATTCTCTTTATCAATCGCTGCGGCTAATTCCGGATCAAAATCGGCAATGTTCATTTGGCGCGGTAACATGAAGGCTCCTTACTGCGTTTTGGGGTCGCGTAAAATCAGAGTGGCATATTCTAGTCATTTTACGTGCTATGTATACTGCTTTGTGGCTGATTTATGACAAATCCGAACAGTAAAAGCACAAAGTGGCTGTCAACGGCGGGTTACACCAAGCGGGTACAGCTTACTCAGACGCAATGGCCTGCCATGCAAAGAAAGCATGACAAGCCATTAAATAATAAACATCAGCTGTTCTTTTCCAGCTGTTTTACACGGTCGAAAAGCTGCTCTAACTGGCGGTTACGCACCGCATTTTTGCGCCATTCGCGATTGGTCATCGCCGGTTGACCAGATGAATAGACACCAGGCTCTTTAATGTCGCTGATGACCATGGTGTAACCGGTAATTTGCACTTTGTCGCAAATTGTCAGATGCCCGCCAATGCCGCAACCACCCGCAATAATAACGTATTTGCCAATGGTCGCACTGCCGGCGATGCCGGTCGCACCACAAATACAGCTGTGATCACCAATAATACAGTTATGACCGATTTGTACCTGATTATCGATGATTACATTCTTACCGATAATGGTATCGTCCAGGGCTCCGCGGTCGATAGTACTGGAGGCACCAATCTGACTGTCATCGCCAATCACCACCGAGCCGGTTTGCGGAATAGGTAACCAGGTACCGGCATCGTTGGCATAGCCAAAACCGTCGGCACCAATCACTGTCTGGCTGTGAATACGGACCCGCTGCCCGATACGAGCGCCATGATACACCGTAACATTAGGGTGAATTACCGTACCGTTGCCAATGTGCGAGCCACGGCTAATCACCGTGTGTGCGCCAATCACCACATTATCGCCCAGCACTACGTCATCTTCGATAACGCAATAAGGACCAAGGGCTACGTTGTCGCCCAGTTTGGCCGAGTCGGCCACCACGGCTGTTTTATGCTGGCCTACCGCCACACCAGGTGTGGTGTCAAAGATTTGCGCAATGCGCGCAAAGGCGGCATGGGGATTGTTATGCAATAAGCCGGGCAGCGGACAGTTCTCCGCTTCGTTGGGATGCAAAATAACGGCACCAGCCTCAGTCGACTGCAGTTGAGAACGATACTTACCGTTAGTTAAAAATGAAATTTGGGAAGATGTTGCACTGCTAAGAGTGCTGACGCCCGAGAGCATGACTGAGCCGTCGCCATGGACATCGCCACCAACCTGCTCAGCAAGTTGAGCCAAAGACAGCGTTTGAGGTTGTGCTGGCATTAAAAAATCCTTCATTAATTCTAGGCATACCCGACAGACGATGAATAGCGGCAATCAAGCCTGCCGGGCATTAAACCAGTTTCCGATTGAGGTAGTTTACAAAAAAAAACACCGGTTGGCTCACACGTGATTTAAAAAATAGTACTTTGTACTAACCTATAAGCCGCAGACGCCTACCAAGTGACGGCGTCTTTGATTACAATAGCGACTTTCTAAAAAGCCAGGACCAAGCATGTCACAATACGTATATACCATGCACCGGGTGGGCAAGATTGTGCCACCCAATCGTCAGATTCTAAAAGACATTTCACTGAGTTTTTTCCCCGGCGCAAAAATTGGCGTACTGGGCTTAAACGGCGCCGGTAAATCCACGCTGCTGCGCATTATGGCCGGTGTTGACACCGAGATTGAAGGTGAGGCCCGTGCCCAGCCTGGCATCAATATAGGTTACCTGCCCCAGGAACCCCAACTGGACGAAACCAAAGATGTGCGCGGCAATATCGAAGAAGCCGTGGCAGATGTTGCCCATGCGCTAAAACGCCTCGATGAGGTGTATGCCGCTTATGCCGATCCGGATGCCGACTTTGATGCCCTCGCTAAAGAACAAGGCGAGCTGGAAGCCATTATTCAGACCAAAGACGGTCATAATCTTGAAAACGCGCTGGAACGCGCCGCCGATGCACTGCGCCTGCCGCCGTGGGATGCCGACGTCAGCAAGCTGTCTGGTGGTGAGCGCCGCCGCGTAGCACTGTGTCGCCTGCTGCTGGAAAAGCCCGACATGCTGCTGCTCGACGAACCGACTAACCACCTGGATGCCGAATCCGTGGCCTGGTTAGAACGCTTCCTGCACGACTATGAAGGCACCGTAGTGGCCATTACCCACGATCGCTATTTCCTCGACAACGTAGCAGGCTGGATCCTGGAACTCGACCGTGGACACGGTATTCCATGGGAAGGTAACTACTCCAGCTGGCTGGAGCAAAAAGAGGCCCGCCTTGAGCAGGAAGAGCGCACTGAGAACGCGCGTCAGAAGTCTATCAAACAGGAACTTGAGTGGGTACGTACTAACCCCAAAGGTCGACAGGCAAAGAGTAAGGCGCGTATGTCACGGTTTGAAGAACTATCAAGCGGTGATTACCAGAAACGTAACGAAACCAACGAGTTGTTCATTCCACCGGGTGAGCGCTTAGGTGACAAGGTTATCGAAGTTGAGCACCTGAAAAAGTCTTACGGTGATCGCGTACTTATCGACGACATGACGTTTACCGTACCTAAAGGTGCTATCGTTGGTATTATCGGTCCTAACGGCGCTGGTAAATCGACCCTGTTCAGAATGCTTACCGACAAGGAACAACCTGACTCGGGTTCAGTAACCATTGGTGATACAGTAAAAATTGCCAGTGTCGAACAGTTCCGCGACCACATGGATGGCAACAACACTGTGTGGCAGGAGTTGTCTGATGGCCAGGACATCGTACGCATTGGCAACTTTGAACTGAACAGCCGCGCCTATTGCAGCCGTTTTAACTTCAAAGGTACCGACCAGCAAAAATTCATCAAGGATTTATCCGGTGGTGAACGCAACCGGGTGCATCTGGCCAAGCTCTTAAAAGCTGGCGGCAACGTACTGCTGCTCGATGAACCCACCAACGATTTGGACGTAGAAACCCTGCGAGCGCTGGAAAACGCTCTGCTTGAATTCCCGGGCTGCGCCATGGTTATTTCGCACGACCGTTGGTTCCTTGACCGTGTTGCTACCCATATTCTTGATTACCGGGACGAAGGCAAAATTAACTTCTATGAAGGTAACTACAACGACTATGAAAGCTGGTTAAAAGCAAACTTTGGTCAGGACGTGGTTGAACCACACCGACTGAAATACAAGCGTATCAGTAAGTAATTCGGTCAAAACTGTGGCTATGCACTACACTAAAACAAGGGTGCATAGCCAGTTTGTCAGCAGAGGAATCAGTTCTCCCATGCAACAAGAAAAACGCCATTTTCAACGGGTTGGCATTCATTTGTCAGGGCAGCTTATTACCGGACAGGGTGTCACTATTGAGGTAGAAGTGGTGGATGTATCGTTGCAGGGGCTGCGGGTAGCCCGGCTGCCAGCAGGGGTGAATCTGCCTGCGGCAGACAAGGTCGGACTAAATTTTAAAGCGAATGAAGATAGCCCGCCCATATCCCTTAGCGGCGAAATAATCCGCCTGGATCCGGTCTCGGACAACAGCGAGTCAATCGATGCAGGACTGCGCATTACGCATATCTCAGTAGACGATTTGGGCTTACTGCGGCGTTTGTTGCTGTTGAACAGCGGCCAGGACGATCTTGACGCCACTGAGCTTGAAACCCTGGTCGACAAGATCACCGCATCACTGCCTTCATACTAAGCGTCGAGCGCCTCCAGCGCATCACTCAGTTTGGTTACCGGGATCACCGTTAAACCCGCTATGTTATTTTTTGGCGCATTGGCCTTTGGCACAATCGCTCGTTTAAAGCCATGCTTAACCGCTTCACTCAAACGTTCACTGCCATTGGGTACCGGGCGAATTTCGCCAGCCAGCCCCACTTCACCAAAGACGATTAGCTCACGGGGTAAAGCCCGGTTGCGGAAACTGGAGATCATGGCCACCAGTAACGCCAGATCCGCGGCCGTTTCACTAACCTTCACTCCGCCCACCACGTTAACAAACACATCCTGATCGTTCATCTGTACATTGCCGTGACGATGCATCACTGCTAACAACATGGCTAATCGATTTTGCTCCAGGCCCACTGTCACCCGGCGTGGATTGTTGAGCTGCGAGTAATCAACCAACGCCTGGATCTCAACCAGTAGTGGCCGGGTGCCTTCCCAGATGACCATCACTACTGAGCCCGGCGCCTGACTGTCACTGCGGCTAAGGAATATAGCTGAGGGGTTACCGACTTCTTTTACCCCTTTGTCTGTCATGCCAAATACGCCCAGTTCATTAACTGCCCCAAAGCGGTTTTTATGACTGCGCAGGGTTCTGAACCGGCCATCACTCTCACCTTCGAGCATCATTGAACAGTCAATACAATGCTCAAGGACCTTCGGCCCGGCCAGACTGCCGTCTTTGGTGACATGGCCAACAATAAACATGGCAATGTGATGCTGCTTGGCAAAGCGGGTCAGATAGGCGGCACTTTCCCTCACCTGCGACACGCTGCCCGGTGCCGACTGAACATCAGAGACATGCATCACCTGAATGGAATCGATTACCATGATCTGCGGTTTTTGCTTTAACGCCAGGTCGCAAATCATTTCAACATTGGTTTCAGCCAGCATCATAAGCTTGTCATCGGGCAGACCCAGACGCCTGGCACGCATGGCTACCTGTTGCAGCGATTCTTCACCGGTTACATAAAGCGCCGACTTGGTGGTGGCCTGCTGACACATAACCTGTAACAACAGCGTACTTTTACCGGCGCCCGGTGAGCCACCGATTAAAATGGCCGAACCGGGCACAATACCGCCGCCCAATACCCGGTCGAGTTCTTTAAGGCCGGAGCTAAAACGGGGTAAGTCCTCTACATTAATTTCATTCAGGGTCTGGATTTGACTGTGAGTCTGGCCAGCATAACCAGCAAAGTTACCCTTGGCGGTAGATTTCGCCGGACTGACGACAAATTCAGAGATAGTATTCCAGGCTTTGCATTCGCTGCACTGGCCCTGCCAGCGCGGGAACTCGGCACCGCAATCAGAGCATACAAAAGCTGTTTTTCGTTTCGCCATAAATCAATTGGTTTCTGCAAATATAAGTATTATGATTTCGATAACAAGGATGCGCATGTATTTACACAACACATCTCTTGGGGAACAGCAGAATTACCTCCACGTTAATGTAGTCAGTTATTTTGCCGATAAGTCGTTAATATACTAAAAAGCCGTTACGGACACAGCAAAACCTCGCATGAATCAGGATTTATCACAGTACGCGCAAATAATAGAACAACTTAAGCCTATGGTGAAAGAACCCGAATTCAATCAGGTACTTCAGCAGGTTGCTTCCCATGTCCCCAAAGAAAAGCGCTTTTTGATAAAAATGGAAGTAAAGCGTCTGGCCCGCCCCTGTATGCGAGCCATCGATTTACGCGGCCAGGTAGACGGCGAGTGCCGGCTTTATGAATACGACGGCATTAAACATTACCTGGACGATGTGGCTATTGAGGTTTTCGAACAACAGGTGCGGATGTTCGGCTTATATTGTTTTGGTGTTTACGAGGCAGTGCTGGCCACGGAGAACAATTTTAGGGTCATTCGCGAGAAGGCAGAAGCCCGCAATGAACAGGACGTCGAAATACCGGAAAAATCCAACAACAGTCTTTCGCAGTTTGATGTACCTAATATCAACCTGTTGAGCTATGCAAAGCGCAACGAGGAGCGGATGAACTTCGCCGTGGCGCTGGAAATTTTCACCGAAACCAATAACAGCCTGCGGGCAACCAGCGTCGACATATCCACCAAAGGCATGAAGATAAAACTCTCCAAAGAGCAACTCTTTAAGCCGGGTGAAAAAATTGGTGTGTATTTCCGGGGCCTTGAAACCGAATACTCACTGGATAAAAAAATGGCTATCAAATATCAGATAGTCAGTATTTCGCGCAAGCAAGAATTTCAGTTTCTGCAGATGAAGCGTCTGCAGGATGCGCCCAACGGCCACTTTGACCAGTTTATCGACAAGTTTATTCATGGCAATAAACGGCGGTACAAGGTGAATATGGATAACACCATAGATGCCATTATCAATAAATCCTGCGAGCAGTACTTCTCGCCCAGCTGTCCAACTTTGCCGGTATTTATCGAAGTGAAGGAAGGACGCGCGCGCGCGCGTTTTGCCATGGCCAACGATTTAAACCGCCATATTCTGAGCTACTGGAACGATGAAGAAGACGAGTTACGACTCGGTTATTTGCTCACCTCAGACCGCTTGAAACAGTTGATTCAGAGTAAGCATGAAGCCCCGGCGCTTTACGTTTATAGTTTTAACCATATCCAGAACGGTAAAATCTATTTTTATTCCGCTTCCAGTGATGAACTGGCCCGTCATCCGGCTCTGAGCGAACTGTTCATTGGTTTTGGCGCCAGAAAGGTAAGCTGGCGGGTCTTTAAAGTCGGTATCGTAAAAGTTTCCCCCAAAGATGCTTACGCGCCGCTGTCACTGCCCGATGACGTAGGCACCAAGGTAAAACGGCAGAATGCCAAACCGGCTCCTCGCCTGATGGCACGGCTACAAAATCTGGCCTACGCGGTGCAGATAACCGATATTACCTCCGACCGCGAGCAGCTAACCTATAGCCAGGTCAAAATTGATCGTGCGCAGTTAAAAGCGTTAAAACTGTTTGGCCATGCCCGTAACCGCCCGCCGGGGGAAATCAAAGCCTTTCGCTATAAATTTCAGGAACAGCGAATGGAAACCCGATACCTGTTGCGTACTGCGGTCCAGGTGCTGGCCAGAGGGCAAACCATTAATGGCATCAGTGAAGATATCTCAATTAACGGCCTGCGCATCGAGATCGACGGTGAGTATCACGGCGATCTGAATATGCGGGTATTGGTTAGCCTGCCCAAGTTACAGGAGCTGACCAACAAGTTTGATGTCAGTAATCTGCACTATAGGGTAGTGCATATCAGTGGCGATAAAAACGTGCTGCATTTACGCTCAGTTGCTGGTGAAGACGGTCTGCCAGCACGCCGCTTCTTTGCTGAACTGATAAAAAGCAATAAATCGTCACTGAAGACCTATCCTGATGAAGAAGAGATCCCTGGCATTGGCCACGCTTTACGCTGTATCAATGCCAAGACCCCTTCGACCCTGGCTTTTGTGTTGTCCAAGGTGGGCGGGCGCTATTTGCCTCAGGTAGGGGTTTTAGGCAATGCAGCCAATCCTCGCCTGAAAACCCTGTTTGGTCATTTTGCCGAACAGCGTAAGATGAACCTGGAAGTGTTTTTCCGTGACCGCGCGTTGGATGCTCCTTTCATTCACCAATCCATCAAACAGGTAAAAACCGAACACTCACCCGTTACCCGTGAGCTGTTTGTCGCCTTCCGGCCTGCAGAAAAAGAGCCGGCCGACGCCATCGACGCCCGCTACGAGCATCGTTTCAGCTCCGAGGAGTCGCGCCAGCAGTTTATAGAAAACGCACTGACCACCGGTCAGTTTATTGCCGTGTCCGTTACCGTTACAGTCACCGGCAAACCTGATCTGGAAATGTTGCAGTCTGAAATTAACTATATCGGCGTTTATGCGATACACCGTGCGAAAGAGTTAGAAGAGCGATTGTGGAGCATTGGTGCCTGCGTGCACGCAGTGGACATCACAGATCAGGTATTATTGCGGTTTGGCTTCGATGAACACCGTATTGCTGAAAATCATAAAACGCCCAGTCAGCACGCCATTGAGCCAGGCGGCATCAAGGCGTTACTGAAGAGCTAGAGCATTTAAGCCTATTGTAAATAGGTTAACAGCGCGTCGAGACCGGAGTAACGAATTGCCACGTCGGCCTGGGCATTGACTACCGGCTTGGCTTCAAAAGCCACACCTAACGCCGCCACCCCCATCATTTTAAGATCGTTGGCACCATCGCCCATGGCAACTGTCTGGGTCATCGGGATATCCCAGCGGCGGGCGAGCTCCTCGACCGTTTCAGCCTTAACCTGGGCATCAACAATACCGCCCACTACCCGGCCAGTAAGTTTACCACCCTCGGCTTCAAGCACATTCGCTCGCGATGCATCAAGCCCCAGGCGATTTTCCAGATAACCTGCAAAGTAAGTAAAGCCTCCCGATGCAATGGCAATTTTCCAGTCATGTTGTTGCAGTACTTGCAGTAAGTTTTGCAGTCCGGGCATTAACGGGATGCTGTCGCGGATCTGCTTAAGCTGACTCACTTCCACGCCATCCAGGCAACCCACCCGGGAACGCAGACTTTCAGCAAAATCAAGCTCACCACGCATGGCTTTTTCGGTGACCGCGGCAACCTGTTCGCCAAGGCCAGCAAGCTTGGCAATTTCATCAATACACTCAATTTGGATAACGGTAGAATCCATATCCATCACCAACAGACCCGGCTGAGTTAACAGCGGCGTGTTGCCACGCAATGCCACTTCACAGTGACACGCCTTGGCGGCGCCATCGAGCAGATCGTGCAGCGTCTGCGTAGTGATATCAACCGATTCCACATCAAAGCTAATTGCAGTGCCGCCAATCAGGGCACTATGAGGGTGCAGCCTGAAACTACCAAGCTTCACCCCGGGTGCCAGGAGTTGAGCTATCATAGCGAGCTGTTCCAGCGTTAATGCCTGACCGCTTACGATAAGTTGCTGAACAGATTGCGCATGGGCCTCTACAGCGAGTCCGGTACACGATTGATCCCAGCGAAGATTCTGATATTCTGCCAACGTAGCTGTAAGAAAGGCTGCACTGGTCATTTGTTCTGTACTAAGCGTTGTTAATTCCAAAGGGCGAGTTCTCATCACTTGAGTTAGCTAATAGTCCGATCCTAACGGATACGCAGCGTTTGGGAAATGCATAGTTAGACTAAGTTGCACATTTTTAATCTTAAAAAAGGCTTTGCATTGCGCCGTATTACGTTCTCTACTGCCCACCGGCTTATTCTGCTGACCTTACTGATAACCGGTTTGTTTATCGCAGTGATGGTTGCCGTAACCAGCCAGTTGAGTGAGTCATCGCCAGCGGAGGATCCTCTGGGGCGGCACTACGAGAGACTTATTCGCCCGGCAGTGGCAGCGTTAAACCAGACCGAAATTAACCGGGTTCTGGCCAGTATGGCCGAGGATGATAATATTCTTCGTGCCACAGTATTTTCAGCCTCTGGCGAACGTATCGCACAACAGGGCGTAACCACATTATTGCCACAACTGATACGGGAAGAGCCACTTCGCACCAGCTTCTTCGTACCGGTAAAAGAGGATGATAAAATACTTGGTTATTTACACTGGG
>JAYZXK010000515.1:0-2845 GCA_036141415.1 Pseudomonadota bacterium | reverse complement strand
CTGGCGGTGCTATTTCACTCAGTTGCGGATGGTCAGGCATATCGGCCAGGGTACCGGTGATCACCTTTTGCCGGTGGGTGGTTGCCGACTGTACCAACGCGATGGGCGTTGTGGGCGCTAATCCATGTTTGATCAGCTGTTCACAGATAATCGGCAAGCCGGTTAAGCCCATATAAAACACCGCGGTCTGATTTGGCTGCGCCAGCGAAGGCCAGTTTAAATCGATGGTATTGTTCTTTAAGTGGCCGGTGGCAAATACCACAGACTGCGCGTGATCGCGGTGCGTGAGCGGAATTCCTGCATAACTGCCTGCACCGGCAGCAGCGGTAATTCCTGGTACCACCTGAAAAGAAATGCCCTCTTCTATAAGGCGTTGGATTTCTTCGCCACCACGACCAAAGATAAAGGGGTCGCCGCCTTTAAGACGTACAACCCGGTTACCTTCTTTAGCATATTTCACTAATAGCTGATTGATATCGTCCTGAGGAACGGTATGAATGCTTTTGGCTTTGCCTACGTATACCTTTTCGGCGTCGCGACGCACCAGTTCCAGGATTTGCGGCGATACCAGGCGGTCGTACACCACCACATCGGCCTTTTGCATCAGGCGTAATGCGCGAAAGGTCAGCAAATCCGGATCTCCCGGGCCGGCACCAACTAAATAAACCTGACCTTCGGTTTGTTTATTTTCAGCGGCAGCCGCGAGGGCTGCCTCAAACTTTTGCTCGGCTTTTTGGTTATTCCCCTGGGTGACTTCTTCGGCGATGTCACCGTCGAGCACCGACTCCCAGAAATAACGGCGGGCAGTGACTGATGCCAGGGATGATTTGACCTTATTTCTGAAACGTTCAGAAAAAGCGCCCAGCTTGCTGATATTGGCAGGTATCAACGATTCCAGCTTCTGGCGCATGTAACGCAGCAGAACCGGCGCATGACCGCCACTGCTCATGGCAATGACTATAGGGGAGCGATCAATAATTGAGGGCGTAATAAACCCGCACAAAGGCGTGTTATCAACAACGTTTACCAGTAAACCACGAGCCGTGGCTTCGGCATGGATTTCAGCATTTAACGCTTCGTCGCTGGTGGCAACAAACACCACTCTGACATGGTCGAGATCTGAGGTTTCAAAGGGACGTTGATGAAGGGAAACCTGTGCCGAGCTGGCCAGATGTTTGACCGTGCCACAGATTTCAGGTGCTACTACCGTTACCTGAGCTTCGCTCTTCAGTAATAGTTCGAGCTTGCGAGCGGCCACTTCACCCGCCCCCACTATCAGGCAGGGCAGGTTCTGTGTATCAATAAATAACGGGAAGTAGCGCATATCAAACTCTCAGTGTTTCCAATTGCAGCTAGTGTGCCCCGTTTTTTATATTGTTCAAACGAATAAAAAAGAATTTTTTAGACGTTAACGTTATTTACCGCGAGGTTTGCCTCTGCCTGCTCCAGGACCTTTACCTTTGCCTTTTGCTGGTGGCTTATCAGACCATTCGCGAAGGGCCAGACGCTGGCCTGCAACGCGGGTGCCCTGCAAAGTTTGGCGGGTGTCTGCCGGCATTCCTTCCGGTAAATCTACGGTACTGAAATTATCATAAATTTCGATAGCGCCAATGTGCTTGCTGTCGATATTGGCTTCGTTAGCAATAGCGCCTACGATATTGCCGGGCTTAACACCATGAACATGTCCCACCTCGATACGGAAGCGTTGCTTGCCTTCATCCGGGCGACGACTGTCTCGCGGTGACTTACGGCGTGCGTCACGGCCTCTGCCACCATCACGGTCGCGGCGGTTACCACCATCAAAGTCACGGTCACGACGGGGCTTGCTGTGCAGGTCCGGACGGTCAGATTCTTTTAGCAGTAACGGCTCGTCACCCTGGGCAATTTTTACCAGTGCGGCCAGTAATACTTCCGGGCTGGCTTCGATTTCTTCGCGCAGCATATCCACAATTGGTATCAGGTTTTCAATGCTGTCGTCTTTGGTGGCCTCTGAGATGCTTTGTTTAAAGTTGCTCAGGCGCGTTTCGTTTAGCTCAGTGATCGACGGAATCGGCATGGCTTCGATGGTTTGGCGGGTCGCCCGTTCGATCGATTGCAGCATGCGCTTTTCGCGGTGAGAGATAAACAGGATAGCATCACCGGTTCTTCCGGCACGGCCGGTACGACCGATACGGTGTACATAACTTTCTGTGTCGTATGGTACGTCGAAGTTAATTACGTGGCTAACACGTTCTACGTCAAGACCACGGGCTACTACATCGGTGGCAACCAGAATATCAATCTTGCCTTGCTTCAGGCGATCAACAGTACGCTCCCGGGCGTTCTGCGGAATATCACCATTCAACGGCTCCACATCATAACCCCGTGCGGCCAGTTTCTCGGATAATTCCAGTGTTGCGGTTTTGGTGCGCACAAAGATAATCACACCGTCGAAGGGTTCCACTTCCATAATACGCGTCAGCGCTTCAAGCTTGTGGTGACCGGCAACCTGGCAGTAACGCTGGCGGATAGTGCTGGCGGTACTTACCTTGGAGGCGATTTTGACATGCTTGGGATCTTTTAAATAACGCTCGGTTATTTTTTTGATTGGTCCGGGCATTGTTGCTGAGAACAATGCCGTCTGACGTTCTGCCGGAGCATGGCTTAAAATGAGTTCTACGTCATCGATAAAACCCATGCGGAGCATTTCGTCGGCTTCGTCGAGAACCAAAAATTTCAGCTGGTCGAGTTTAAGCGTACCGCGTTTAATGTGATCGATAACCCGACCCGGGGTGCCTACAACAACCTGAACGCCGCGCTTTAACTGGCGGATCTGGTTATCGTATGACTGACCACCGTAAACCGG
>JAYZXK010000514.1:0-4722 GCA_036141415.1 Pseudomonadota bacterium | reverse complement strand
CATTTACATAATGGCCGCCTGCAGCCAGGACACCAAAGATAGTCGCATCAAGCATCGCGCTAGCGGGCGTCATCCAGCGGTTCATATCATCACTGTCCTGCTCAAGGCCCAACAGCACCGGACCATCAATGCCTGCTGCACCGGTATGAATGTGCGCGGCCGTTGCGTCGGCTACGCCACTGATAATTACCTGCAATTCCAGACTGTAATCATCGGTATTGACCAGCGCATAACCGCTACCTGTGGCAGTGGTGGTAACCGCGTGGGTTTCCTGATCTCCGCTTAATCCAAACGCAACCATCACAAAGTTGTCGGTAAGGATTTGGCCACGAAGTTCACCGTCTGGATTAGCCGGTGTATGAACATTCACATAATGACCACCGGAAGCCAGCACCTCGAAAATCGCTGGCGTCAGCATGGTGTCGTCGGCTGTCATCCACATGCCGGCATCATCAGCAGACTGTTCAAGCGCAACCAGTACGTCACCATTCATGCCCACACGACCGGTGTGAATATGCGCTGCGGTGGCATCATCCACACCATCGGTATGCACCACTAAATCCAGATCATAAGTGAGCGAATTGACCAGCGCATAACCGTTACCTGAGGCCATGGTAGTGACTGCAGGGACTTCCTGAGCACCGCTCAACCCAAAGGTTGCAATGACGTACTGAGGCGTAACAATCTGGCCACGAATTTCCCCGTCAGGGAAGGCCGGAGTGTGAACGTTAACGTAATGGCCACCGCCAGCAAGTACAGCCAGAATATCTGCATTAATGGCGGTATCGGCGGGTGTCATCCACATGCCCGGATCGCTCGTTGACTGTTCCAACGCAACCAGTACATCGCCATTTGTACCAATATTACCGGTAGGGATATGGGCACCAGTTGCATTATCTACGCCGGTGGTGTCGATGACCAGTTCGAGGTCAAAGGTTGAAGTGTTAACCAAAGCATAGCCATTGCCCATAGCGCTGGTTGACGCCACTGGTACCTGTTGCTCGCCGCTCAGACCGAATGTTGCCAGGGCGAAGTTGCTGGTTAATATCTGGCCTCTTAACTCGCCGCTGCCGTTAGCCGGAGTATGCACGTTAACGTAGTGGCCGCCTGATGCCAGCACCTCAAAGGTGGCAGCATCAATAGCAAGATCATCTGGTGTAACCCATTTACCCATGTCGTCTGCCGATTGTTCAAGCGCCACCAGTACATCACCGTTCATGCCTACCCGGCCAGTGTGAATGTGCGCTGCGGTGGCATCGTCTACGCCTTCGGTAACAACGGTTAGCTCCAGGGCGTATGAGGAAGTATCAACCAATGCATAACCGCTGCCATAGGCGGCGGTATCGACTACCGGTACTTCCTGTTTGCCACTGAGTGCAAAGGTGGCGAGGGCAAAGTTATCGGTCAGGATCTGGCCGCGGATTTCACCATTCGGGAACGCATCGGAGTGGACATTAACATAGTGACCACCTGATGCCAGAACAGCAAAGATTTCCTCGTTAATCATGGTATCTTCCGGGGTCATCCACATGCTGGTATCTTCCATCGACTGCTCTAGGGCCACCAGTACATCACCGTTATTGCCCACCCGACCGGTATGGATGTGCGCGGCCGTTGCGCCGACATCTTCAGTGTAGATCACCAGATCCAAATCGTAGGTTGCCGTTGACACCAGCGCATAACCATAACCATCGGCCAGGGTGGTCACCGCAGGAACCTCTTGATTACCGTCGAGCATAAACGTAACCACTGCCATATCGTCGGTCACAATCTGGCCGCGTAGCTCACCATCTTCGAATGTGTCGGTATGCACGTTGATGTACCATTCACCTTCCAGTAAATCAGTGATCAATTCACTGCTGACGCTGGTTTCATCCAGGGTGTAGGTACCGGCCGTCGACCCTTCAGTAAATTCAAACGCCACCTCTCCGTTACGCCCGATATCACCGTCGTGAATATGAATTGCCTGCACACCTTCCACATTACTCACGTCCACAGACGCGCGCATTAAGCCCAGCGTTTCGTCAAGTTCAACGGTAGCTGAGGCCATTTGCGCAGACATGTTCGCCGGAACCTGTTGTTTACCGGTTAAGTCAATTTCAATGGTAGTGCTGGCGCTGAATGAGGGTGGGGGAGTTGGTGTTTCTGTTGTGTTATCGTCATCGTCCATACACGCGGTTAGCAGCGCGGTACAAGCAATGATTGCTAGCCCTCTGTACTTCATCATAATCTCCGTTGCTACAGATAAATTTACAATTCTTTAACGTAATGTGTGCTTAAGGGGATCATAGAAAGTAATAAAATTTTATTTTAGATAGATAATGCTTCGTTAATGAGGGGTGTCTAGAAGGCGATAACAGCTGTACGCACAGTGCAGAGAGCGGGCCCGGGAGGAAATGAAAGGGCAAGACTTTGCTGCCAAAGTTATTTCACTATAATTGCCACCGGAATGAAGATGGAATGGTCAAAAATACAGCAAAACGGTGAACTAACCAGTTATAAGGTTCAGTTTACAGCGTACAACAGTTGGTTACACTTTACCGATTAAATGTTGGAAACAATAAATGTTACAATTTGCCAGTTATTTCATCACCAAATAATAAAAATCTCCAATCTCAAACGACAGTGAGGACGCGTTAATGAAAAGACTCTTATCCTGGGTCTCCTGCATGGTAATGCTGGTGGCAAATGTTGCCCTGGCAGAAGATGTGGACTATCGGCTACCTGGCGCCATTAAGCCAACGTTTCAACAAATTCATTTAAATATCGACCCGGACCAGCCTGACTATTCCGGCGAAACCATTATCGAGCTTAACATTACCGAGCCGGTGACCAAAGTTGGCTTTTACCAAATGGATATCCAGGTGACCAATGCCGAACTTCGCCAGGGTAACCGAATTTATCCGCTTCGTATTACCGTAGGTGATTACAACATCAACTGGGGGCACAGTTCTGCTACCGTTCCGGTAGGAACTTATGAACTGGCTATCAGTTTTGAAGGCAAGGTAAATACCTCTTCAGATGGTATGTACCTGTCGAGCTTCGAAGGCCGTAACTACATCTTCACGCAGTTTGAAGACATGCATGCCCGTAAGGCATTCCCGAGCTTTGATGAGCCGGCATTTAAAATTCCTTACCAAATGACCATCACCACACCTGAAAAACAGGTTGTGGCGTCAAATACACCGGTGGAAAAGCGCACGGTAGAAGACGGTATGCAAACCGTTACCTTTATGAAAACCAAGCCAATGCCTACCTATCTGATTGCTTACACGGTAGGCCCGTTCGACAGTGTTGAAATGGAAGGCCTGTCAGTGCCTGGCAAACTGTATGTGCCTAAAGGTTACGCCGATAAAACCAAATTTATTGTAAAGCACACACCAGAAATTCTCGAATCACTGGAGAACTTCTTCGGGATTGATTACCCATACCGTAAACTGGATTTTGTGGCGGTACCTAATTTTACCCACGGCGCCATGGAAAATGCCGGTCTGATCACTTATCGCGACAGCCTTTTATTGCTCGAAGACGAGCCGGGCCTGGCTGAGCGTTCTGCACCGTTAAATGTGGTCGCTCACGAACTGGCTCACCAATGGTACGGCAATCTGGTCACCATGGCCTGGTGGGATGACTTATGGCTGAACGAAGCTTTTGCCTCGTGGATGGCCAGCTACGTGATGATGGAACTATATCCGGAACTGAACTTTAAGGATCGCATCATTCAGGAAGGCGCGTTTGGTGCCGATGCCAGCCCTACGGTTAAGCCGGTTAAGAAGATTGTTCGCAGCCAGCCTGATGTAATGGATGGTCTTGGCCTTAACTACTCTAAAGGTGAATCGATCCTGCAGATGATTGAGTCATTGATTGGCACCGAGAACTTCCAGCAAGGCGTTCAGGCTTATATGAAAAAGCATGCCTGGGGCAATACACAGGCCGATGATTTATGGGCAGCACTGGATGAAGTATCTGACTTCAACCTGAGCAAAATGATGAAAGCCTACCTTGAACAGCCGGGCTACCCGCTGCTGGACATCGACAGCGATGGCACTATTGCACAAAAACGTTTCCACCTGGCTGGTGCCGACGTGAAAGAGCAAACCTGGGCCGTACCGCTGAACATCAGTTACAAAAAAGACGGCAAGATCCACCGTGAGATTGTTTTTGTCGATAAGCAGTCTACCCGTTTACCACAGCTGGCTGAAGCGGAGTGGGTTTTCCCTAACGATAATGCTACCGGCTATTTCCGCTGGAATATTCCGGCAGCGCAGATGGATAATCTACTGGCTGATTTGGATGTACTGAACAACCGTGAAAAGAAAAATGTGCTGTATAACATGCAGGCACTGCTAAACGGCGGTGAAGCAGGCATCGACAGCGTGATGAAAGTACTGAATGCAATGGCCGCGGATGAAGATCCGGTAGTTATTCGTGCATCAGTGGGCACGCTGGCTGGTTTCCTGTATTTGGTCAATGACAACAACGAAGCGCAATTTGCCAAGCTGCTTAACGAAAAATACATGCCGCTGCTGGAGAAGCTCACGCTGACTCAGTCGGATGATGATGATGAAAGTGTTATCAGACTGCGTACTCAGTTGTATAGCTTACTGGGCCGTCACAGCTATAACGAAGAGCTGGTTAAGAAAAGCAAAACGCTGGCTGAGCAGTATCTGGCCGATACCAGCAGTATGCCAAACGGTATAGCCAGAACCGCACTGAGCGTAA
>JAYZXK010000513.1:0-7950 GCA_036141415.1 Pseudomonadota bacterium | reverse complement strand
ATACCCGGTGCATCGGCAGGAATTTCGCCCTTTGCGGCCATTGCATTCAAGCGCAGCCACAGTTGATGAAAAGAGAACTCCGGCGTATCGCGGCCATAAAACCCAAACGGATGAAAATAGCTCTGGCCTTTTTGATACCAGTCGACAAAGTCGATCCCCAGTTTGTAAGTGCCCTGGCACTCGCGGAGTAAATCATGCTCTTTAATGCCGAGAAAATCATTAAACTCCATCAACGTTGGAATGGTGGCCTCACCCACGCCTATCACGCCGATATCCTCAGATTCCACCAGGGTAATGCGGGTTTGCGGTGGCGCAATGCGAGCAATCGCCGCAGCACACATCCAGCCGGAGGTGCCTCCTCCGACTATCACCACGCGCTTTACTTCAGGTGTATTAACGGGGTAAGCAGAGCGGCTCATCGACGGGCCCTCCGCGGCTGTGGTTTAAAGCCACTCTGGCACACCTCTGTAACCAAATCTCGGTGAGTAGGGACTGCCCGCTTGGCATTCTCACTTTGCTGGCGAATGCTGGCGAATTCGTTACGCGCATCGTCAAAGAAACGCAACGCGCCTTCACGAGCAGATATGTCGGTTTTAAAGCCCATGCCATACAAAATATATTGCCAGCTGTTTTCATCAAAAATATCATGGCTGGCATCAATATCTAAAAACGAAGGCGGCCGGTGACGCCACTGTTCCAGCTTCCCTTTAAGGTACTCAGAAGCCGTAGCCGGGTCCTGATTGTCCCGCCAGAATGCCGTATCGTCGCGCTCAGTAAGATAGTAGTGGAGCTTGATAAAGTCTTTTACGTGTTCGAAGCGTTTACTCATGGCGTTGTTAAACTGGGTAGCAGAACGCTCATAATCGCCGGACCACGGAAATAAATTACACAGCATCAGTGCAGCCACTTCGGCAAAGCTTATCCCCGTAGCTTCAAGCGGCTCAATAAAGCCCACCGATAAACCAATTCCCACACAGTTTTTATGCCACTGGGTTTTACGATAGCCCGGCTCAAATTTCAGTAAGCGGTGTTGCAGGTTGTCGGCCGCGGGCCCGATATGCGCTTTAAGGGTAGCCACTGCGGTTTCTTCATCGCAGTACTTTGAGGAATACACATACCCTAGTCCGCGCCGTTCATGCAAACCAATATCCCAAATCCAACCGTAATCTTTGGCTGTGGTATAAGTACAGGATGGAATAGGGCCTCCTGCCTGCTCATAAGGCACCTGCAGCGCAACGGCCCGGTCGCAGAACAACTCATTTTTATAGGAAGTAAACTCTGACCCCATGGTTTCACCAATGAGTCTGGCTCTGAAGCCGGTGCAATCGATAAACAGATCGGCGGTGAGATCGCCATGCTGTCTGGCAGTAACGGCAGCAATGGCGCCGTCTTCGTCAAGCTTCACATCGTCGATAGTATCGATTAGTCGTTTGACGCCCATTTCCATCGCCCGGCTGCGCACTAATGCCGCCAGCTTGGTCGCATCAAAATGGTAGGCGTAGTTAAGTGGTGCCTCATAATTGGGGTGAGAAATTAACTTGGGTGCCAGCTTAGCCTCTACCGCCCGTTCTTGCACAGTACAGCATTCAGACCAGGGCACATCCCCGGCGACACCCAGCAGCCAGTAGGGCAACAAATCCATATCAGTATGCTGAGAAGCTACCTGAAAAGGGTGAAAATAGCTGTCATTCGGGTCGTCAGCGGGATTTTTCTTCCAGTTATTAAAACGGATGCCCTGCTTGAAGGTGGCATCCGCATGTTTAATCAGATCGCTTTCATCCAGACCAATGCGGCCCATAGTTTTACGGATGATAGGAAAGGTACCCTCGCCTACGCCGAGGATACCGATTTCTTCAGATTCGACCAGAGTGATTGATACGCCACCGGGGGTGTCTGCTGCCAGCATCCGCGCCATATACGCTGCGGTAATCCAGCCTGCGGTCCCGCCGCCAACGATCAACACACTCTTTCTCATCTTATATTTACCTTTTATTTACAACTTAATTGGAACCATCTCAACCCTCTGCTTAGAAGTCAAATCCAACGTGCAGGCTGATTCGACGGTCAGTAATAAATACCGCCCGGTCAACAAAGCGGCCATCCAGAATTTCCATCTCGGTGCGTTGTTCCGCATCTGTCAGGTTCTGCACATTTAACTTCACGTTGATAGCGTCCGTAACTCGATACGATACACTGGCATCCAGTCGGCCAATGGCCGCAGCGTAGACCGGTAAACCGGTTTGAATGTCAGCCCCGGTAAACGGGTCGGTATAAACAACCGTAGTTCCTGAGTCATTGGTGGTGGTCAGGTAGCGATCACGCCAGTTATAAGCCAGCCGCGCACTCAGATCGCCTTTATCGTAAAGCAGGGTGGCTGAGTAAGACCATTCAGACAAACCAATCACCGGTACACTCAGCTCATCACCATTAATATCGAGGGCAAAGGCATCCGGCGAATCGTTACCAATGTACGTAACGTTAGCATCCACACCAAAGCCGCTTAACCAACCCGGCAGGTCATCGAAGTAAGTTCTGCCTCCCAACTCGAAACCGCTGATAATGGTATCTTCCTCAGCGTTAAAGTTGGTACGACTCTGTACTGGCCCATCCAGGAAAGAACTTCCACTGCCGTCGGTAAACGCCGATTGCGGATAGCTGTCTTCATTAAAGTACTCCGCACCCGGTCCAGAGAAGTTATTAAACGTAATGTAATTTTCAATGGTTTTATGGAACAGCGATAAATGTACCGAAGACCCTTTACGCGGATACCACTCCACTGAAATATCATGGTTATAAGCGATTTCCGGCTCCAGGAACGGGTTACCCGAGGTGTTGGTATAGCCCGAGAAGATGGCCGGAATCGATACATCGTCATCCGGATACAATGCGTCCAGTTCCTGGTTAATGACATTCTCAGTGGTTTGTACTGAAGCAATACCCTGCGCCCGGATATCCGGATAACGTGGTGGCGTTAGAGTTTTGGTGAATGCGTAGCGTACAATCCAGTTTTCAACCGGTTCAAACTTAATATTGAAGGACGGCAGGAAGTAGTCTTTCGTCAACTCACCCACACGTTCGTTTTCAAACCCGACACTCTCGCGGGTAAACGGAGGTTGTACTCCTTCGTTGGCTTCCTGCCAGGCAAGCACATTAGACAGCCCGCCCATGGCTTCTACCGAGGCCTGAGCATCAGCAACACTGGCGTAGTAGCGTGCACCGCCATTGAAAGCAAAGTTACCCATACTCTCTATATCGTAGTTGACCCAGCGCACACCAAAGTTACCGGTAAAGTTAGACCAGAACGAATCACCGTAATTCTCGAACCCTACCATGGCATATAACGACTGGGTTTTATGCTTGGTATCATAGAACGACGGACGCTGGTCAAAGTTACGGTTTGGCGGGTTACCGTAGATATAGTTACTCGCTTCCGGATCGCTACACTGGTAATACAGATCTGGTCCACAAGCGGTATAGGTGTTGTAGACACGCGCAAACTGGTCGGCAGAATTGATTTGGTCGGTACCTACCCACACAGCGCCTGGCGCCTGTACATCACCTTTAAAGAAGTCAGAGAATTCTTCCAGGTAGAAATCGCCTTCTGGCGCCGTATCAACAAACGCTCTGGGTACACCGTTCCAGTTACGGCCCGTTGCAGACCACCAGGTACCCACAAAGCTGTCTGATTCTTCACGATCGGCTACCCGGCCGCCCACTGCGACTTTACGGAAGAAGTCATGCTCAAGATAAAAATTGGCATCCAGTTGGAACGCGTGCGCATCGCCCTCGTTTTCCATGTCCAGCCAGTTAATTCGTGACATACCGGTATCCGCAGGATCAGTAGATAACGGGTTACCGTATGTGACATTAGGAATATCACCAGACAGGTCAATGTTGGTTTCAATAATGTTGCTTAATACCGCACCACCCAGACTGTATTTGCCTGAACGTGACTCAGCTTTAACATACTGATAGCTACCGCTTAAATCCCAGTAATCAGATTCGTATTCAAAACCAAAGCTGTGGTCGGCGGTTTTACTGTAGCCGGGTGTAAAGCTTGAGTTCATCGCCACCGGTAGCCCGGACGTCAGGTTAGTGCTCGAAATGGCGCCACTAATGAATATGCCGTCATCAAATTGGGCACCATCCATCACGCCCACCGGTGCGCCCGGCTCGATAGTCATAATCTGACTGTCACGGTTACTTTCACGCTCTGAGATAAAGGTAGTGTGGAAAAACTCCAGGTTTTCTCTGGGTTTCCATTGCAGAGCCGCATAATAACCGGTTCTTTCCCGCTCAAACTGATCCTGGGTAAAGCGAACACCAGCAGGCGCATAAACACGCTCGCCATTGTACTGAGTTGCCAGGTATGGCGGCATTATGATGTTACTGTCATGGGAAGCTATTTTTGAATAGCCCATGTTGAATAACGCACCAAACTCACCGTAATCGGTTTCCCACCGATCAGAAATCAGGCCTGAATAAGCCGGGGTTAATTCTTCCGAAAAGTCACCATAATCTGCCGTTACCGAGCCATTCGCTTTAAAGCCTTCAAAGTCAAAAGGCATACGAGTTTGCAGGTTTACCGTACCGGCCACACCACCTTCAATCAGATCGGCGCGGCTGGCTTTATATACGGTAACCGCTTTTAACAGTTCCGGGCCTACATCTGCCCAGCTCAGCCCTGACCCACCGTTAGCGGAAAATACTTCGCGCCCGTTGATCAGGGTTTTGGATTTATTTAAGCCGCGTACCTGGATACCGGAACCTTCGAATGCGAAGCCATCCGGCGAGCCTTCACTGCCCGCCCTTACCCGGTTCATGGTGACACCCGGTGAACGCTCCAGAATTTCTAACAATGAGGTACTGGGCACTTTGCCTGCTTCATCAAGGACAATGGAATCACCAATGGTATCGGCATTCTTTTTTAAGTCGATGGCACTTTCCAGTGACTGACGCTGACCGGTTACAGAGATCACCTCTACGACGCTGTCATCTTCATTATCTTTATTTTCATCAACCGCTTCTTGCGCCATTACTGCTGTTGAACAGGACATAATGGCAGCGGCAAGGACCGACCGTTTAAACCGCGGGAATGATTCCCCCGGCATCAAGCCGTATTGCTCACTTGGTGAATTTAATTTTCTGCTTTTTGAATTAGGCATTTGTAGCAGCCCTCCGGTTTCAGTGATTCTCAGCCTTTTATGAGGCAACTGTGCATTTACAATCGAGATCGCAATTGAGTGTCAGAGTTTCCTGTGTACAACTCATTCCGGAGAGTATTATCAGCTTATTGAATTAACATTTAATTTACGTTTATTGGTAAGTCCATTGCTTTTGCTTAAATAAAATACATAAAAAATGCTTTGAAAAATAGACACGTAAACACAGGGCAGCTGCAGGGTGATAGTCGCCCTGATATTCCACTACCCTCTTGAGAAAATTAACCTTATTTTAACCCTGCAAGTAGCCGCTCCTCAGTTGGCTGCAACACAATGCGGCAATCACCAGTGCCATAGGGTGCCATCTTCGAGTCGGTTAACCGGCAACGCCGCGCGCTTGTAGGGATACTTAGCCGCCAGTTTCTCATTAATATCCACACCATGGCCGGGAGCTTCACCCGGGGTAAAGAAACCACGGTCGAAGTTGTAGTCAAAAGTGAACACCGACTCCATAAGCTCGCTGTGTGGCATATGTTCCTGAATACCAAAATTAGGTACCCAATAATCAAAATGAAGCGCGGCCCCCATACATACAGGAGATAGATCAGTCGCACCATGAAAACCGGTACGAATATGGTAGAGGGCCGCTAAATCGGCAATCCGGCGCATTTGTGTAATGCCACCGGCATGAACCAGCGTAGAACGAATATAGTCAATCGATTGATTAAGGATAAGCTCCTTACAATCATGAATAGAGTTAAAGACTTCACCCACAGCCAGTGGGGTTGTTGTGTGCTGACGGATGAGCTCAAAGCCCTGCTGGTTTTCTGCCGGCACCGCATCTTCCATCCAGAACAGATGATAAGGCTCCAGCTCCTTGCCCAGCCGCGCCGCCTCAATGGGCGTTAAGCGGTGATGCACATCATGCAGCAGGTGTATTTCTTCGCCATACTGACGACGCACTTCACTGAACAGGTGCGGCACAAAATTAAGGTACTTTTCGGTAGACCACACTGCCTCAGAAGGCAGGGCTGCATCCGCCGGTTCATATTTTTTACCGTCTTTGGCCACGCCGTAAGTGCTGGCCATACCGGGTATGCCGGACTGCACGCGCACCGCCTGATACCCCTGTTCGATAGCTTCCCCTACTGCTTCGAGCGTAGAGGCTAAATCACTGCCGTTGGCATGGGTGTATGTCATGATGCGATCGCGGCTACGACCACCGAGTAACTGATACAACGGTAGGCCAGCCACTTTGCCCTTAATATCCCACAAAGCCATATCCACAGCTGCCAGGGCTGTCATGCCCACTGGACCACGACGCCAGTAGGCACCGCGATAAATATACTGCCAGATATCTTCAATCCGGGCCGGATCCTTACCCAATAAAGCCGGGATGAGGTAATCCTCAAGATAACTGACTACTGTTTTTTCGCGGCCGTTGAGTGTTGCATCACCAATACCGTACACCCCTTCATCGGTGACAATTTTAAGGGTAACGAAGTTGCGACCGGGCGAACATACAATCACATACGCATCAGTAATTTTCATAATAAAGTCTCATCTTCAGGCCGGTTAAGGCGTGGCATAAACATAGTCGGGTAAAAACAGCACCAGCTCGGGCAGCAGTGCAAGCAACAGCAACACCACCAGCACGGTGAGATAAAATGGCCAGACATGACGAATAAACTGGGTGATCGGGCAGTCCATGATGTTGCACACGGTATACATGGCAATACCAACCGGCGGTGTAGTGCCGCCAAAAGTCACTACCAGAACGAGTAAAATGCCAAAGTGAACCGGGTCGATCCCCACGCTTTGGATAACGGGCACCAGAATAGGAGTGAGCAACAGTACGGTAATGGTGCCTTCCATCAGCGTACCAATCACCAGCAACAGTGCCAGGCATATCATCAGCACCAGCAGTGGTGACTGAGTTACTGCAGACACACTCTGGGCCAGTTCAACCGGTAATTGCTGAAAGGCAATCACATAACCTACCGTGCCGGCCGCCAGCACAATCAACATGATCATGCCGATATCCCGTACGCTTTCGTTTAAGGCGCTGTACAGTTGTGCAAAGGTGAGTTCCCGATAGGCAAACAGCCCTACTAAAACGGCGTACACTACGGCAAAGGCACCGGCTTCTGATGGCGTAAAGATCCCCCAGCGAATGGTAACAATTAGCAGCACCGGGAATAACAGCGCCCACTTACACCGGCCGGCGGCTAGTATAACTTCCCGAAGCGCTGGCGGTTTTTGTGTTTCGGTGTTACCCAGCTGCTGCGAGCTTGCCACCCACCGCACGCAGAGCATCAGTGCGACAGTCAGCAAAGCGCCAGGTAATAGTCCGGCGATAAACAATTTACCAATCGACACATTGCCCATGTAGCCATACAAAATTAAGCCGATACTGGGCGGAATACAGGCCGTGATCAAAGCACTCACGGTGATGATGGCTGCACTGAAGCCCCGCGGTAAACCTGAGTCTTCCATAGGCTTACCAAGAATACGGGCCTGCATAGCGGCATCGGCAATAGCCGACCCCGACACGCCGCCCATCAGAGCACTGAGCACAATCGTGACATGAGCCAGACCACCGCTGATCCAACACACCAGCAAATTAGCAAAACTAATCAGCCGCGAAGTGATCCCCGAAGCGTTCATAATGTGCCCGGCCAGGATGAAAAACGGCACTGCCAGTAACGGAAAGCTCTGACTGCTTGAGACCATTCGTTGCACTGCTACCAGCACAGGTAGCGAGTCATGCATAACAAAAAACAGCAGG
>JAYZXK010000512.1:0-7992 GCA_036141415.1 Pseudomonadota bacterium | reverse complement strand
CTTGAGGCTGGTAGCGCGACTGGTCAGGAAGCCCGCCACATGGCACAGATCCCGGCGATAACTCTGTTGAGTATTATCACTTAAGCCTTTTTCGAGCCAGAGCATTTCGATAAAGGCTTCTATCAGGTCAAGGTCGGCCTCGCCGGGTGGCGATATTTTCTGACTCATTTAAAGCCGCGCCGCTCTTTTATCAACTCGTAGGCAGCCTGAATATCCTGGGCTTTATTCTTAGCGATTTCCATCGCCTGTTCCGGCAACCCTTTAGACGCCAGTTTATCCGGGTGATGCTCAGACATTCGCTTACGATAAGCACGTTTGATAGCCTTTTCATCATCGCTGGCCGTTACCCCTAACACAGCATAAGCATCTTCCAGCGACGGCCCGTTTTGCTGACCGCCCTGACGTTGATGACTACCGCGCCCCTGACTTCTGAAGCGCACCTCGGCTTCAAACATGGCAATAAGATAATCGAGATCGCGACGCACAAAGCCCAGCGCTTTAGCGACTTTTTCAAGCACCCGGTATTCTTCGTTGGCCAGACGGCCATCGGCAAATGCCGCCTGAATAAGGATTTCCAGAAATACCTGCAAAATATCCCGGCGGCCGTGACAGGACTCGTATAATTGCTTAAGAATATCGGCAATTGGAAAATCCCGCGATTTACCCTCCCGGAAAGCCTGCTGCGCTTCCTGACGAGCTTGCCCCTGCAATTGCATGTCGTCCATCAGACGTGAGGCGACTTTTATTTCTGATTCCGTAACCTTACCGTCAGATTTTGCCAGGTGGCCCAGGGCCGCAAACAGACTATGGAAAAATATGGCCTGTTGCTGCAACGCATCCTGACTGGAGAAAAAGCGTCCGAATCCCCCCATACGGCCAAAATCCTGACTGTAACCTTTGTCGAACATATAGCCGACAAAGAACCCCAGAATGGCGCCCGGTATTTTTAAAAACATCATTCCGAAAATTAAACCCAGTAATCTGCCCCAAATTGGCATGCATTCCCCCTGCAACTAAGACGCCCGGCATCTGATGAGTTGATAAACAGGCTCATCAACCCTTAAACAAGTTTCGATGTTAGGCACTATAACCAATGGTTATTCGCTTGAGAAGCCGCCTACATCTTTGCTTTACAGTGAATAAATGGGGATAAGATATGAATTTTTCGATTTTTTTAAGGTCTGCTGTTGGTAAATGGCGGCGAAGTGCATAGAATTAGCGCCTGATTAGAACAGACATCGGCGCCCCTACCAGCCGAATAATCCTTTGAAGCACTGAGAATAATAATTTGCTGTCGAAAACTACACAACTTGCTCTGCAGCATGACCAACAAAATACCCGGGCTCTCAGACAACCAATCAGCCGTAAACGGTGCATGAGTGGTGCCCTGGTTTGGTTTGCTATGGCAGGTTTAAACAGTCTTGCCTGGCAGGCCAATGCCCAGACCGCCATTAATAACGATGCGCTGTGCATGGCTGTACCGGCGCCCTTTGACAGCTCGCAACTGCTACAAAAAAAACAAGTGCAGGTGACAGCCGATTCAGCAGAAATTCGCGAAGACCAGTTCGCCCTGTTTGAGGGCAATGTGGATATTGTGACCGACAGCGCCATTATTCACGCTAACACAGCCGAGGTAACCGACAATGGCCGCGCACTATCGGCCAGTGGTGACGTAAGTTATCGCAGTCCCGATCTGACTGTAAATAGCGACTTGCTGTCAGTTGATTCGGTTGAGCAAACCTTAAAACTGGAAAATACCCAATATCAGTTAACCGGTTTTGTAGGCCATGGCGCCGCTGGTGAGATTGATATAGGCACCCAGCAAGGTATCGCCCTGCGTGATGTCAGCTTTACCACCTGTCCACTGGACAAACAGGACTGGCGGCTTGAAGCCTCGAAAATCAGTATTGAACCGGGTGACACCCTCGGTGAGGCGCGCCATACCCGCTTTTATCTGGGCGATGTGCCGGTACTGTATTTACCCTATTTCGCCTTTCCGGTAAGTAATCAACGCCAAACCGGCTTACTGTTTCCGATCATCAGTAGTTCCACCTCCACCGGGGTAGATTATGAGCAGCCGTTTTACTGGAATATTGCGCCAAATTACGACATGACCATTTCGCCACGGCTGATGACGAACCGTGGTTTACAGTTAAAAACAGAATTTCGCTATCTGACACGCGCATCCGGTGGCCAGCTGCACCTCGAATATTTAAACAATGATACAAAACTTGCCAGCGATGACAGCCGGTATTTTTACCGTTTACAGCATCACGGCATGTTATCGGATAACTGGCAGCTCAATGTGGACTTCAATGGTATCAGTGACAATAACTATATCGTTGATCTGGGCTCTGACTTTTACAACCGTTCAGATACTACTATCAACCGTACCATAGGCCTGGACTATTACAGCCAGTCGCTGGATATGAGCCTGTACTTACGTGACTTTGAAACCCTGGGCGATTTTGATGCCATTTACCGCGCCCTGCCGGAAGCAAAACTGCAGTGGCGTAACAGCCTCGGTGAGTTACTGACCTTTAAGGTGGACTCTGAGCTGGCGTACTTTGATAATGCCCAGGAAACCAGACCGGACGCTCTGCGCTGGCATCTGGCACCCACCGTTGCGCTCCCCTATCAGCGTTACTGGGGTGAGGTAACGGCTGAACTAACGGCCATGAATACCTATTACAAGCAAACCAATACTGCAAACACTGCACTCGACGAAGAAGTAAATCGCACTCTTTATCAGGGGCGTTTATTCAGCACCTTGTACCTGGAAAAAAACGATCAGCTATTTGGCAATGACTTCACCATCACTTTTGAGCCCAAGGTGCAGTATTTGTATACCTCCTACGAAGACCAAAGTAATATCGGTTTGTATGACACCACGGCACTGTTAACCGATGTCAACGGTTTGTTTCGCGGTCAGGAGTTCACCGGGCTTGACCGTATTAGTGACAATGACCAGATCACAGTGGGGGCAACCTCGCGAATAATAGATGACAACAACCGGGAACAATTTGTTATCAGCCTGGGTCAGATATTCTACTTGTCGGATTCGCAGGTCACCACAGCAGTGGACGATCGCAACCGTTCGGCACTGGCCGGTGAACTGGACTGGCGGTTTGACGACAGTTGGTTTGTTCATTCAGCAGTACAGGTTGCCACCGACAATGACAAGGTTGAACGCAGCAGTATGGCGCTGGAATATCGTTTCGACGCCAAGCGGCTGGTGCAACTAAGTCACCGGTTTGTGCGCGATCTGTCGGGTGAAACCATCGATCAGTTTGGCGTATCAGCAAGCTGGCCAATTGGTGAAAACTGGCAGGTTGTCGGACGTTCTTATCGCGATTTAGAGCGAGACAGAAGCATCGAAAACTATTTTGGGTTACAGTACGAGTCCTGCTGCTGGGCAGTACGGATTGTGGCCCAGCGAAGTCTGAGTAACCGATACGATGTAACGGGCCAGCAAAATACCAATGAGTTTGACTCGAGTATTGCTCTGCAATTTATTTTTAAAGGGATCGGTTCATCCCGGTCGAATCGGGCAATGCTCGAGGACGGCATGTTCGGCTATCGACAGCCATATGTGTTAAATTAAATGCGCCGGAGTCCTAAAACGGACACGGCAGTATTCACAACAAGCAAGAGAGTTTATGAAGTATTTTATTCGGGGTTTGTTTTTAAGTCTGGTAATGAGCTTACCCGTCATGGCCCAAACCGAGCTACTCGACAAAGTGGCGGTGATTGTTGATCAGGGTGTGGTACTGGAAAGTGAAGTACGGGCACTGGTTAATGAAGTAAAAGCAGACGCAGCGGCCAAAGATCAACGCCTGCCTTCTGACGAAGCCCTGCGCACTCAGGCCATTGAACGCCTGATCCTGAAAAATCTGCAACTGCAAATGGCGGAGCGCATGGGGATCCGGGTAAGTGATCCACAACTCGACCAGACCATTGCTAACATCGCTGCCGGAGAAGGTGCAACGGTTGAGCAATTGCGTGATGAAATTACTCGTCAGGGCATTGCTTATAATGACTACCGTGAACAGGTTCGCGAGGAAATCATTATGGGCGAAGTACGTCGCGCTAACGTGCGTCGTCGAATCTATATAACCTCGCAGGAAATCGCTAACCTGGTGGACCTCATGGAACAACAGGGCTCTGCTCAGGCTGAGTACGAACTCGGTCACATTCTGATTGGCTTCCCGCCGGAAACCACCGATGCCGACGTAACCGATGCCCGCGAACGTGCCGATAAAGTGCTCAATCTGCTGGATGAAGGCTCTGAGTTCTCTCGTCTGGCCATTGCTGCATCGTCTGGCTCTGAAGCCCTGGACGGCGGTAACATGGGTTGGATGAACATAAACGCCATGCCTACGCTGTTTGCCGAAGCGGTACAGGGTAAGCGTAAAGGTGAAGTAATCGGCCCAATCCGCAGTGGCGCAGGTTTCCACATCCTGAAAATTCTTGATACCCGTGGTATTGAGGTTGTGGAAGTAGAAGAAGTTAATGCCCGGCACATTCTGATCCAGCCCTCGATTATTCTGAGTGAAGACCGTGCCCGCAGCATGCTGGTTGAATTTAAGGAACAGGTTCAGGCCGGCGATGCCGACTTTGCCGAGTTGGCAAAAGAGCACTCAGCTGACCCCGGTTCTGCCCTGCGTGGTGGTGAGTTGGGTTGGTCAGACCCCAGCATCTATGTGCCCGAATTTAAAGAAGCACTGGCTAATTTGCAGCCTGGAGAGTACAGTGAACCTGTACGTACGCAACACGGTTGGCATTTAATTCAGTTGCTCGACCGTCGTATCGACGATGCCACAGAACAACGCAAGGAAGATAAAGCCCACCAGCTGCTGTTTAACCGTAAATTTGCGGAAGAGAGTGAGAACTGGTTACGTGAAATGCGTGACTCGGCTTATATCGAAGTCCTTAGTGATTAAAATTAAGGTCTGACTATGACACCGCTTAAAATTGCCATTACGCCAGGCGAGCCTGCTGGCGTTGGCCCCGATCTGGTTATCGAACTGGCACAACAGGAATGGCCCGCACAGCTGGTTATTTTTGCCGACGAAACCATGATGCAGGAACGCGCAGCGGCATTGAATATGCCGCTTAAACTAACACCATACACCCATGGCGAAACACGAATTCAGGCGCAGGGAGAACTATTTATTCAGGCAATTCCTACTGCCGTGCCGGTTGAGCCTGGAGTATTAAGCAGCGATAACGGCCACTATGTGGTAGAAACCCTACGTCAGGCTTGCCAGGCCAACATCGAAGGCGACTTCGACGCCGTAGTCACCGGACCGGTAAACAAAGGCATTATCAATAAAGCGGGAATTTCCTTTAGCGGCCATACTGAGTATTTTGCCCATCAGTCCAATACCATTGATGTGGTGATGCTGCTGGCAACCGAAGGTTTGAATGTCGCCCTGGCCACGACCCACATCCCGCTGGAATATGTTTCCCGGGCCATTACCCGCGAACGCCTGCACAAGGTCATTCATATTATTCATACCGATTTGAAGCTCAAGTTTAATATAACCACGCCGCACATCTATGTGTGTGGCCTGAATCCCCATGCCGGTGAAGACGGTCACATTGGCCGCGAAGAAATCGAAACCATTACTCCTGCACTGGACGAACTGCGCGCTGAAGGTATTCACCTCACCGGGCCCTTGCCCGCTGATACCATTTTCCAGCCTAAATACCTGGCAGATGCCGATGTAGTGCTGGCCATGTATCACGACCAGGGACTTCCCGTGCTAAAATATAAAGGCTTTGGTGCGGCGGTGAATATTACCCTGGGTCTGCCGTTTATTCGCACCTCAGTAGATCATGGTACTGCGCTGGATCTGGCGGCAAAAGGTCAGGCCGACAGCGGCAGTTTTACCAAAGCATTGAATAAAGCAATAGAACTGGCTCATCATCAACAATGAATAAAACCCATTTAGGCCACACTGCGCGTAAGCGGTTTGGCCAAAACTTTTTAAACGACACCTTTGTGATTGAGCAAATTGTCGATGCCATTAATCCTCAGGACGGCGAGAATCTCGTTGAAATCGGCCCTGGCCTGGGCGCCCTCACCGATCCGGTTTGCGAGCGGGTTAATGCACTTACGGTCATCGAGCTGGACCGGGACCTGGCCAAACGCCTGCGTCATCACCCGTTTCATGGCAGCAAACTGACCATTGTTGAACAGGACGCCCTGACTGTCGACTTTAACGATCTGGCCAAGCCTGATGCACCGTTACGGGTATTTGGTAACCTCCCGTATAATATTTCCACGCCGATCATGTTTCACCTGTTTTCCCATGCTGACATTATTGGCGACATGCATTTTATGCTGCAAAAGGAAGTGGTTAATCGACTGGCTGCCAGCCCGGGCAATAAAAATTACGGCCGCTTGTCGGTCATGGCACAGTATTACTGTAAGGTTCAGCCGGTACTCAATGTACCGCCTGGTGCCTTTGTTCCGCCGCCAAAAGTGGAATCGGCCGTTGTCCGTCTTACCCCTCATCAAACCCCGGTGGTTAAGGTAAGCGATATAAAAATGCTTGAACGTGTTTGCACGATGGCGTTTAATCAACGCAGAAAGACCATACGTAATAGTCTGAAAGACTGTATTGACGAAGCACAGTTAGAAGCGCTTGGCCTTGATCCAACCCGACGGGCTGAGACACTGTCGCTCGATGATTTTGCAACCATTGCGAATTGGGTGAGTGAACATGACAGCACCGAAGACCGAAAATAATCCGGCCGACCTGGTTACCGTAAGAGTAATAACGCGGCATTTACCAGAACATTTACCCTCAGACAGTGATAAATATGCCTTTGCGTATCAGATTACCGTGATGAATCACAATAGCTTCGCGGTGAAGCTGACTCACCGCTACTGGTTGGTGACCGACGCAAACGGCAAACAAACCGAAGTCAGCGGTGAAGGTGTGGTAGGTAAACAACCTACTATTGCACCCGGTGACAGTTTTCAATACACCAGTGGCTCCGTAATAGATACGGAAGTAGGCACCATGCAGGGGTATTACGACATGAAAACCGCCGACGGCGATATTTTCAGGGTGCCCATAGAGCCATTTCGCCTCGCGCTACCTAATATCATCAACTAACTTATAAACATGGCAACTTATGTAATTGGCGACATTCAGGGGTGTTACGCCGGGCTTCGTCGTTTGCTCGACAACGTTAGCTTTGAGCCTGGTCGCGACAGGCTTTATGCCGTAGGCGATCTGATAGCCCGTGGCGAAGACTCTCTGAGTACCTTACGATACCTGCGCTCACTCGGCAGCAGCTTTTACAGCGTGCTGGGTAATCATGATCTGCATTTTTTATCAGTTTCGCAGGGCATAAAAAAAGCCAAGCGCAATGATAATTTAGAGCCTTTACTTAAAGCCCCGGATATGGCTGAACTCATCGCCTGGTTACGGCAATGGCCACTGGCAATGGCCATAGATGATAAGCACACCATGGTACATGCTGGCTTATATCCGGACTGGTCGACCGCTCAACTGCTGACATACAGCCAGGAAATTGCCGATCAACTCAGAAGCGTAAAATGGTGTCAGTTACTCGAAAACATGTATGGCGACGGCCCACCTAAGTGGAGTGACAAACTCAGCGGTAGGCAACGTCAGCGATTTATCATTAATTCAACCACCAGAATGCGCTTTGTACGGCCCTCCAGGGCACTCAATTTATCTGTAAAATCAGCGCCAAAGGACGCGCCTTCTTCTTTGCGTCCCTGGTTTGACATCCCCAATCAGCAGTTAAAAGCCGATGAACGCATTTTGTTTGGCCACTGGGCTGCCTTGCAAGGTAGCACGTCTTCCAGTCAGTTTGTGGCGCTCGATACCGGTTACGTTTGGGGAAATGCCATGACCCTTTGGCATAAAGAAACTGATGAATGTATTTCAATTTCTGCCTAAAAACAGCACAGCGACTATAATAATGGGCAACCATTGATTAATTCAT
>JAYZXK010000511.1:0-6397 GCA_036141415.1 Pseudomonadota bacterium | reverse complement strand
AGTTTTTCGGATCGTGATAACGCAGCATGGCTTTGTGTAACCGGCGGTGAATTTCACCTTTCGCCGACGGCACGGATTCGCTGTCTTTTTTCACTTTACGCAGCGAATTAACCTCGGTGTGATACAGCGTAGTGGCCGTTGCCATGGGCGAGGGATAGAAATTTTGTACCTGATCGAGCTTAAAGCGATTCTCTTTTAGCCAGATAGCCAGCGCCAGCATGTCTTCATCGGTGGTGCCGGGGTGCGAGGCAATAAAATAAGGGATCAGGTACTGTTCTTTACCCGCTTCCTTAGAATACTTATCGAATAACTCCTTAAATCGATAATAAGTACCCATGCCTGGCTTCATCATCTTGCTTAGCGGGCCGTCTTCGGTATGCTCCGGAGCAATTTTCAGGTAACCGCCTACGTGGTGCTTGGCCAGCTCCTTAACGTAGTTGGGATCTTCAATCGCTAAGTCGTAACGCACGCCCGAAGCAATCAGGATTTTCTTGATGCCGGGTAAATCACGGGCCCGACGGTACAAATCAATCGTAGGTTTATGGTCGGTATCCATGTGAGCACAGATAGACGGGTATACACAGGATGGACGACGACAGGTTGCTTCGGCTTTAGCGCTTTTACAGCGCAGGCGATACATGTTGGCCGTTGGGCCACCCAGATCTGAAATAACGCCGGTGAAGCCGGGTACCGTATCGCGGATCTGTTCAATTTCACGAATAATCGAGTCTTCAGAGCGGCTCTGGATAATACGCCCTTCGTGTTCGGTGATAGAACAGAACGTACAACCACCAAAGCAGCCACGCATAATATTGACCGAAAAGCGGATCATATCGTACGCCGGGATCTTTGCCTTGCCATAGGCCGGGTGGGGCACACGTTGATAAGGTAAATCAAACACCGCGTCCATTTCTTCGGTTTCCAGCGGCATGGCCGGCGGGTTGATCCAAATGTGCCGATCACCGTGACGCTGCAATAACGCCCGGGCACAACCCGGATTGGTTTCCTGATGCAGAATGCGGTTAGCATGGGCATACAGGGTTTTGTTATCGCGCACTACTTCAAAGGCCGGTAATTTTACATACACCTGTTCCCAGGGTTTACGGCGCTCGGCCGGTTGCACCACAATTGGTTGAGCTTTCGCTTCGGTAACCGGCTGGCTGTCTTTATTTTCATTGCCTTTATTTTCGTTCTGGCCCTCACAATCCGGCTCCATGATATAGGGGCTGGGAATGGGGTCGATTTTGCCGGGACGGTCGAGTGACGTAGAGTCTACGCCCTGCCATTCGGGCAAGGGTTGTTTCACAATAATTGCGGTGCCCCGCACATCGGTAATATCACCAATGGCTTCACCAGCCGCCAGACGGTGAGTCACTTCCACCAGCGGGCGCTCAGCATTACCGAACATCAATAAATCGGCTTTGGCATCAAACAACACTGAGCGACGCACTTTTTCCGACCAGTAGTCATAATGGGCAATACGGCGCAGGCTGGCTTCAATACCCCCAATAATAATCGGTACGTCTTTGAACGCCTCGCGGCAACGCTGGGAATAAACGGTGACTGCGCGGTCGGGGCGCTTGCCGCCTTCGTTGTTGGGCGTATAAGCATCGTCGTGGCGCAGCTTTTTATCCGCGGTGTAGCGGTTAATCATGGAATCCATGTTGCCGGCAGTTACACCAAAATACAGATTGGGCTTGCCCAGCTTCATAAAATCGTTTTTATTCTGCCAGTCAGGCTGGGCAATAATGCCCACCCGGTAACCGTGTGCTTCCAGCAAGCGGCCGATGATTGCCATACCAAAACTGGGGTGGTCCACATACGCGTCGCCTGTGACCAGAATAATATCGCAGCTATCCCAGCCCAGTTCGTCCATTTCGGCACGGGACATGGGTAAAAAAGGCGCGCTACCGTAGCAGTGTGCCCAGTATTTAGGATAAGAAAACAGGCCGCGATCGGCTTTTATGGTTGCTTGCATGGAATTCTTCAGAGGGTTGTGAAAACGGCTGAATTATAGCAAACATCCGCAGGCGAAAATAGCTAAGTCATTATTTACAGCTCACAACCGTGAAGCAAATTGCACAATAAAAATACAGCGGGTTAACGAATTACCTGCTGTGCCCACTGGATAAGCTGTCCGGCTGGCATCGCACCGGCCTGACGGTTGACTTCACGGCCTTGCTTAAACACTAACAGGCTGGGAATACTGCGAATCGCAAATTGCTGACTTAACATGGGGTTAGATTCGGTATCGACCTTGGCAAAGATGGCTTTACCTTGTAACTGTTGAGCAGCCTGGGCAAATGCCGGGGCCATCATTTTACAGGGGCCACACCAGTCGGCCCAAAAATCCACAATCACCGGAAGGTCTGATTTCTCGATAAAGCGCGCAAAATCCGCCTGTTTTAAATCGACAGGGTGGGCGGGTAACAGGCCCTGTTTGCACTTGCCACACACCGGGTTGTCACTTAAACGCTCTGCCGGACTGCGATTGAGCCCCTGACAATGGGGGCAAACGATATGAATAGCACTCATGATTTAACTCCTATAAGCTGTTTCTTATATGTTGAGTGCTTTTTCCCTTTCTCAAGTGCTGAATTGTGGTTCCCGGTGACTTATACTCTGCGGCGGATAACTATGGAGAAGCATTCATGCGCTACTGGCTGTTTAAATCGGAACCGGACGTGTTTGGTATCGACCACCTGGCTCAACGACCGGACCAGACCGAGCCCTGGGACGGGGTGCGGAATTATCAGGCGCGAAACTTCCTGCGCGATGAGGTTTGCGTGGGGGATAAGGTGTTTTTTTATCACTCCAGTTGCAAAACGGTGGGTATTGCAGGGATTGCCGAAGTGGTTAAAGCCGGTTATCCCGATGCAACCCAGTTTGATCCGGGGTCCGACTATTACGATCCGAAAGCGACGCCTGACAAGCCGCGCTGGTACAGTGTGGATGTAAAGTACATGAGCAAGTTTGCCCGCGTGCTACCGCTAAGTGTGATCAAAGACTGCCCGCAAATTACCGAATTGGGGCTGGTGAAAAAAGGCCATCGCTTGTCTGTAATGCCGGTAACAGAAAGCGAGTGGCACATTTTAAACGAGCTGGCCGGACGTCAGCTTTAATCCGGCAGCTCGTTCCACAGGCGGGCAAGGCCTTGTTGGCCGTATTGCCCCGGCAAGCCCCACAAGAAAGGCTCCGGTTGAATCATGCGGCCCTGGTCAAAGGTAAAGCCATCGGCACGGTCCTGAGCAACCAGTAGCGGCCCGTCTAAGTCGACAAACTGCACATCTGCACACAGGCCATAGGCTGGCGCCATAGCCAGCGATGAGCCTACCATACAACCAATCATGATCTGCAAATTGTGCTCTTTAGCCGCGTGGTAAGCGCGAATTGCTTCGGTTAAGCCGCCGGTTTTATCCAGTTTAATATTGACCGCCTGATAGTACTCTGCCAGCCGCTTTATATCGGCACTCACGTGACAGGATTCATCGGCACAGAGGATTACGGGACTGTTAAGCCCTGTCAGTTGCTTATCGGCTTCGGCAGGAACCGGCTGTTCTATTAGCGCAACACCAAGTTTAGCCATATCCGGCAGCAATTCATTAAGCATCGCTACCTGCCAGCCTTCGTTGGCATCTACAATCAACCGGCTTTGCGGTGAAGCCTCGTGGATGGCAGCCAGACGTTCCAGCACCTGATGTTCATCCAGCTTAATTTTAATTAGCGGCGCATTTTTAATTTCAAGCGCCTGGTTTTTCATACCCTCTGGCGTATCAATGCTGAGGGTTTGCGCAGTATAACAACGCTGTACCGTATGCAGATTAGCCAGGCTGGCCACCGATTTACCTTTTATCTTGGCTTTTAAATCCCACAGGGCCGCGTCGAGTGCATTGCGTGCAGAGCCGGCGGGCAGCAGGGTGAGTAAATCCTCGGTGTCACAGACACTGGCAAAGGCGCCCTTTATTTCTTCCAGTTGCGCTAACACGGATTCGATTGATTCGTTATAGCGGGCATAGGGGACAGATTCACCCCAGCCAAAATAATGGCCGTCGCTCACCAGTACGGTGATCACATCGGCCTGGGTTTTGGCGCCTCGTGATATACGAAACTCGCGCGCCAGCGGAAAAGACTCAGTAAAGGCTTTAAAGCTCAGACTCATTCCAATGCCTCCACTAACGCGCCAACGCCGTGGCGGATCGGGTCGACACAAGGCAGGCCAAGTTGCTCTGTGACGCTCTTGCAATAAGCCAGGGCTTCATCTTCGCTGACCGAAGAGGTGTTTACCGATACGCCAATCACCTTCACATCGGGATTAGTGATCCGCGCGGCAGTGAGATTCATTTCGATAACCTGTTCAAGGCTGGGCAGCGGGCGACCGGGCAGGGCGCGCATGTGGTCACGGTTTAATGCGTGGCAGATAACCAGCGCATCAGGTTGGGAGCCATGTAACAGTCCTAAGCTAACGCCTGCAAAGGCCGGATGATACAGCGAGCCCTGACCTTCGATTAAATCCCAGTGGTCCTCGTCGTTGGCCGGGCAGAGTGCTTCAACACTGCCTGAGATAAAATCAGAGACTACGCAATCCACCGCTACGCCCTCACCAGCAACCAGAATACCGCTCTGGCCCGTGGCCCGGAAGGTGGCTTTCATGCCCTGACTTTGTATACCCCGGGCAAGACTCAGTGTGGTGTACATTTTACCTACCGAACAATCGGTTCCTACGGTCAGCAAACGCTTGCCCGGGCGTTTTACGCCGGTTCCGGTTTTAAATTTGGTGGTGGGGTGGCGAATGTCTATCAGGCGGCGATTAAGTGCCTGGGCTTTTTCAGCCACTTCCGGAATATCCGCAAGCTTATCGTGCAGGCCGTTGATGATGTCCATGCCCGCCTCAAGTGCGGTGACGATGGAGGTTATCAGCGACGGGTCGAGCACGCCGCCGCTATTGGCAAATCCCAGTACAAACGCTTTGGCGCCTTGTTGCGCACCTTCTTCAATGGTCAAGGCTGGCAGGCCGGTGGTCACACTGCAGCCGGGCAGAGAAAATTCACCGACGCACATTTCTGGGCTCCAGTCTGCGGCGCTCTTTGCCATTTTAATGCTGAGTGGATCCGTAGCATTACCGATAAAAAGTAAGTAAGGGGAAGGCAGGTTCATGATAACTCCTTGAACAGAGGTCACATCTAGTGACTGAAGAAGACGATTACAATGAGCCAGTACCCTAAAGCCATCGACTAATGAATTCCAGCGTTATTCTTCATTAATAAAATGCTTCAGGGCTGGCCTTTCGTGGTCGTCTTTAACAATACGCGTTGAGCTGATCCAGGTAGACTTGTTTATCGTCTTCAGGTAACCAGGTCACGGTAAAGGCATTGGCCATCAACGTTTTAAGATCTTCGCGGCTAAAGCCGCCTTCTTGCTGTAAGGCTATCAGGTTTTCGTTCATGTAAGCCCGAAAATACGCCGGATCGTCAGAGTTGATGGTGGCCAGCATGCCTTTATCGAGCATCTGGCGAATTTCGTTGGAAGTTAATGACTGCACCACAAACTGATTGGATACCGGGCACACAGTGAGCCCCAATTTGTGGGTTTTTATCAGTTCGCAAAGGGCATCAGATTCCAGCGAGTTAACCCCGTGATCAATGCGGTCCACGCCGATAATTTCGATGACCTGGCGAATATGCTCCAGGGTGTTTTTCTGGTTCACATCACAATGCATGGTGAGCTTGAGGCCCCATTCTTTAGCCAGCTTAAACACTTCTCGAAATTTTACCGGTGGGTTGTTGTGCTCATCGGAGTCAAGTCCTACTCCAACCAGCCAGCCAAGGTAAGGCTTGGCCATCACTAAATGTTCCATGGCGCTTTCGGCCGACATATCGCGCAAAAAGCACATAATAAGCTGGCTGCGGATCCCCAGTTTTTCCTCTGCCGCTGTCTGCGCCTTTCTGATCCCGGTGATCACCGTATCAAAACTAACCCCGCGACTGGTATGGCCCTGGGGATCAAAGAATATTTCGGTATACACCACATTTTGCGACGCGGCTTTTTCGAGGTAATCCCAGGTGAGCTGGTAAAAATCGTCTTCATCTATCAGCACGCTCATTCCGGCATAATAAATTTTCAGAAAAGAGGGTAAGTCGTGAAAATCGTAAGCAGCGATCAGTGCTTCTGGGGTATCGTAGGGGAGTTCGATGTTATTTTTTTTCGCCAGCGCAAAGCTCAGTTCAGGTTCCAGCGTGCCCTCAATATGAACATGTAACTCTGCCTTTGGCATACCTTCAATAAATGCTTGCATACATACTCCGTATTCTTGTCAGATGGTATTCATCGGGTTTTTGTGGAGATCATTCAGGTAAGTTTTGCAAGGATTATTCCCTGGCGGATACCGTTCTAACCGCTT
>JAYZXK010000510.1:0-7245 GCA_036141415.1 Pseudomonadota bacterium | reverse complement strand
GTATGACGTGAAGGAGGAGATCCCGGCTCGGGGGGGGCCGGGATGACTGAATTAAAAATAGTCATACCCGCATGCCACCACCTTCGTCATCCCCGCATGCTCTTGAGCGGGGATCTCCTCAAAAGGCTAATTCAGCGGAGCCAGCCTGTTTAGGAGACGACTGAATGATTTTGGCTGGGATGACGGAAAAAGAGATTAACCAGCCACCTGCAAGTTAAAGCAATTTTACTTTAGGTAGATGCCAGGTAATTAACTCTGAAAACAGTGGTGTTGCCCTGATGTCTTTATTTAAACCACCTCCCTCACTGCTTTGTCGTTTTTCGATCAAACCAATTTGCCAGGCTAAATCAAGCCAGAACCTGAGTATGTATTCAGACGGAAGTTCTACCCCGGGGAGTTCAATCTCTGGGCTATTTACGTCGGGGAATGTCTTTTCGAATAACTGCTGATAATCCCGGCTATGCCGCCAGGTATCTCCCAGTTGGTAGAGAATGTATAATGAAAAGCCGATACTGGATTGATAAAACGCACAGTTTTCTTCGTCACCGGCGAGATACGCCAGATTGAAATCAGCGGTGTATGTTGTAAAGAGTGTTTCGTAGAGTTCTGTTGCTGCGTCATGGTCGCCTTGTTGTATCCGCTCGTAAAGCCGCCAGGTGGCGTTAAGTGGCTTCCAGTAACCGTCGTGCTTCCGGATCAGCCCAGCAATAGAAAGAATGCAACGTGCTACGTGCAAATGAATAAAGTCTTCTTCTTTATTAATGGTTGAAACTGCGATCCCCGAATCAATTTCCTGCTGGTATTTTTCGAAAATAGTGCGGCACAGGTCGCGGGGTAAATTACCGGCGGCGGTGCATTTAATGCCTTGTGGGCTCAGAGCACCCAGCAGGTTTATCGCCAACCAGTAAATGGGCACAGCCATTAGCTGCGAAACGCGTTTAAAGTCGCGGGTTAGTAATGCCGGTGTCTCAAACGGTGTAGTTAGTAGTTCCCTGGCCTGGACTGGCGATAACCCTAACAAATCCTCGCGGGGCGACTCATTGTGGCCCTGCATAAAACTATCAACAAAGGCCTGTGCTTCTTCCAGCGATTCAAACTGTTCTTCTGACATGGCCTGCGATAAAGCCTGATTGACTTCTCGGGCCGGATTGGCTGACTCTTTTTCGCTATCACCGTAAAAATCTACCACCGAAATATCTGGCAGTGACGTTATTTCGCCTTTTTCCAAGGCCTTTAAGCGCTGTAAGTTTGTTTCGGCCAGCTCGTAATCCGGATCGATGGCCAGAGCCTGATAAAATGCCCGTTTGGCGAGTTGGTGATCCCCTAAGTACATATGGCAGATCCCCAAATTCCCGTAGCTTTGTACATGTTCTGGCTGGCTTTGGGTAACTTTAATAAAGCACAGGATAGCGTCGCTAAACGATTGGTTTTCTAGCAGTGATGCGCCTTTTTCGAATTCTCTGGCATCGGCAAAATATTGCTTTAGTGTTACGTGCTCCGGAAGGGTTTCTTGTATCAACATCAACCGCTCGCGGGCAGGCCCGTATGCATCAATCTCGTCTGGGGTAGCGCATTCAAGCGCCTCGTAAAAAGCCTCCAGCGATTCTGTCATAAAACCGTTTAATTCTGCACAGAGCCCAAAATTGAAGTAGATAAACGCAGCTTTATAGCCCTTACTGATCGCTTTTTTTAAGTAAAAGTAGCCGTCGGAATGGTTGTTATCGATATAAACAGCCGCCAGGCCCTGCATGGCAAAACTGAGACCGTGTCGAGGGTATTTTTTTACGGCTTTTTTAACAATGAAGCGAGCCAATTTGGTATCGCCAACGTCGATTGCATCTAAAAATTCATTCAACCGTACGGCTAGTTTGGCGGTGTCTTTATCCATTTTTGTCACAAGAAACTCGTTGTAAAAACTTACTTTTCAGTCACTTTAGCATATGGATCCCAGTCTAAAAACCAATGCATCAATGTGTAGTTAACCCTAATCACTGCTTGCCGGAAAAAGATGTTTCGATAATGTCAGCATTACAGTGCCTAATTGAACAACCGTAGCACCAATCAGGGCCATCACCACGGTTTGGTCGATAATTCTATCTTTTAATGTGGAATCAGTTACCCAAGCCAGAATAGCCCAGTCAGCAATCAACATTACGCCAACAACAGCGATAACGGTAAGGTTTAGTAATTTAAACAGGCCAATAATTTTGCGTATCGCGTCGCGACGAGTTTCGCCCGTTGCAGCCGTTTCAAGCATATCTGCGGTATGGGCTAACCGATCGATGTCGGCACCGTCAACATCGATCGAATCTATAAGGATAGTAGTTGGACTTCTCTGGTCATCCCCTGACATAGGTTGTCCTTTAGCTATTGAGTATTAATCGCTCTTTCTGATGATTTCGGGCATTTTCCACTACCACCCCGTGATCTTTATCTGCTGCATTAACCATGTAATACGCCAGTTTAAGTGCCTTTTTATAAACCGCTGCATTAGTTGATACACCAAAACCTTTTTGCAGTTCCGCGAGCAGCCTCAATGTATCTTCGTCTAAATCAATAGACGTTTTTTTACTTACTTTTTTTTCTGGTTTTGACATCTGTATCTCCGTTTAACAGAAACAATGCTACATAAAAAATATATATTTAATATGTAAAAAATCAAGTTTACTGTGTAAGAAATAAAATAGTCATTCCGGTGATTTGCCCTTCTTTTTCATCCCGGCAGTTTCGCCTTCCTTTTATTATCCCCTCATATCACCACCTACGTCTTCCCCTCATACAACCATATTCGTCATCCCCGCATATCACCACCTTCGTCATCCCCACATGCCATAACCTTCGTCACCCCCGCATGCTCTTGAGCGGGGATCTCCTCAAAAGGCTATTTCAGCGGAGTCAGATTGTTTGGGGGATACCGGATAGATACTTCGTATCTTCCGGTATGACGGAACTAAAAATTGCCATGCACGCATGCTACCACCTTAGTCATCCCCGCACGCTCTTGGGCGGGGATCTCCTCAAAAGGCTAATTCAGCGGAGCCAGCCTGTTTAGGAGATACCGGATAGATACTTCGTATCTTCCGGTATGACGGGAATAAAAATTGTCATCCCCGCATGCTCTTGAGCGGGGATCTTCTCAAAAGGCTATTTCAGCGGAGTCAGTCTGTTTAGGAGATCCCGGCTCGGAGGCCGGGATGACGAGAAATTGGGCCGGGATGACGAGAAATTGGGCCGGGATGACACTATTTAATTGGCCGCGATTAATGAATGATATTCGCCGGATGGCAAAGTTTTAATGACCAAAAGGATAATAAATTTAAGGATGCATTTTCTCTTTTTATCTATATACTAGATTAAAAATACAAATAACAATCGAGTGTTTTTTATGAAATGGCCTAATTTAAAGCATCTTCATTACTTTGTTACCTTGCATCAGGAGCAGCATTTTCATCGTGCTGCACAGCGTTGTAATGTGAGTCAGTCTACCCTGAGTACGGCTATCCAGAATCTGGAAGAACACTTTGGCAGCCAGCTACTGGAGCGGGAACATAAAACCTTTGTGTTTACCTCGCTGGGGCTGGATGTAGTGGAGCGTGCCAAGGTTATTCTGCAGGAAGCCGGGGAACTGGTGGAATATGCCCAGAATGCCGGTAACTGGCAGCGCGGTAAATTAAAGTTAGGCGTTATTCCTACTATTGCGCCGTTTTTGTTTGAAAGCATGCTAGGTGCATTTAATGCCTTTTTACCGGAGATCCAACTGGAGCTCCAGGAAGATACTACCGCCAATCTGTTACAGCAGCTCACCGATGGTAGTCTGGACTTACTGGTACTGGCACTGCCCATGGAAACCCCGGGGTGTAAACAAATGGTGCTGGGTCACGATCCCTTTCATTTAATAGCCCATAAAGAACTGGCCAGTCAGTTGCCTAAGCCACTGGATATTACCAGCCTGCCGAAAAAGAGCATTTTTCTGTTACAGCAGGAACACTGCATGACAGGTCATGCGGTAAGTGCCTGTAATTTGCAGCACAGCGATCAGATAAGCTCGCTGGCTGCCAGTTCCTTGTATACGTTGGTGCAACTGGCTAATAGCAAACTGGGTTATACCTTTTTACCCGAGCTGGCACTTAATCAGGATCTGCTAAAAAACACCAATCTGGTGTCATTTCCTTCCGAAGATGAAGCGTTTCGCGAAATTGGCCTGGTATGGCGCTCCGGCACTACGCGTATGCGGCTGTTCCGCCGGGTAGGCGAAATTCTTTCTCCCTTATTACCGGTACCTACGCTAAATTAATTTAAAACAGGGCAAACTTTTTTGCCCTGCCCCCCGACTATACCCACAACACAATCATAAAAATGGGAATATCCGGTGTTTGAAAAGCGTGACGAACAACTTATTGAACAGGCCTTGAAAGGCAGTAAAAAAGCCTGGTTCGCGCTCATCAAACGCTATGAAAGCGGTATTTACCAATACGGTATTCGCATGACAGGCACCCCGCACGACGCGGCCGACTTAATGCAGGATATTTTTATTGCGGTGTTTAAAAGCCTGTCGAACTTTCGTGGTGATGGCAGCTTTAAAGCCTGGTTGTATCGCATTGCGCATTTTCGATGTATTGAGTTTTACCGGCGCAAACGCCCGGATACGCCACTGGAAGACAGCGAAGAGTTAAGCTGCGAACGCCCCACGCCCGAGCATTCGTTAATGAGCGACATTACCAGTCAGTCGTTAACCCATGCCATGCAGCGCTTACCGCTTGCCCAACGTGCTGTGATTGAACTGAAATTTTTTGGCCAGTTTACGTTTGAGGAAATCGCCGAGCAGCTGGGACTCTCCAGCAATACGGTGAAGTCGCGCCTGTACAGCGCCCTGTCGAAGTTAAAGCTGGATTTGGAGGTAGAACATGGTTAATCAATCCCCTGAATATCTGTTTGGTCAGTGGCTCGATAATGCCCTGACAGAAGACGAACGCAGTGCTTTTGAGGCCCTGTGCGTGAGCGATGAAGACTTTGCAGCCCGGGTCGCCACGGCTACCCAACTGAATGTAGCAGCCGAGCAATTCAGCGCGCCACCCATGCCCGCGTGGGATAAAAACGCCACCTTTATTGCCTCTGACAAACCTAAATGGTGGCAATGGCAGGGCTTACCCGCCGTATCGATGGCGATGTCAGCAGCGGCCATGGTGATGGTACTGAGCGGCTTTAGCGTGCAGGTAGAAGACGGCCGGGTAACCATGGGCTTTGGGCAGAGTGTGTCTTCCGGGCCTACTGAGGCCGAGGTGGCTGCTTTGGTTGCCGACCGAATTAACGATTACCAGCAGGCCAATCAGGCCATGTTTACCCAGTATGTGAATGCTCTGCAGCAACAACAGCAGGAGAGCAGCACCCAACTGGCCCAGTATCTGTTGAAGTCGAGCCGCCAGGAGCGCCGCGAAGACTTTGCTGAACTGGTGCAGTTTATCAATCAGCAGCGCGACGACGACCAGCGCTACTATGCGCGCCAGCTTACCCATCTGCAGCGCGAAATTAATGCCATAGACGACGGTTATACCGCCGTTACCGAATAATCAACCTATTGGACACCATTATGAAAGTAACCACTCTTGCCACGCTACTGGGCACATTAATCGGTAGCGCAACCTTAAGCTCTGCGGCCCTGGCCCAGGACTTACCCGAACTCGACCGTCAGCTCACCATTATGTCGGGCGTCATTGAAACGGCCCTGAAACAGGACACCCGTAAAGACAAAGTGCGTTTTCGCAGTATTGAGGCCACCTATCTGGCTAAACAGGGTGTGGTATTTACCATTCACACTGGCGGCATAGGCCGGGTATTCGACTTCAATTTTGGTGAGTTTTTGAGCAACATACCTGGTGCCCCCCCGGCGCCGCCAGCGCCTGCTGTTAGCGTAACTGCCGATGGTGTACACGTAGAAACCGACGGCGACTATGAAGTGATTTTTGAAAGCGCCGACTGGGAAGATACCGCCCATCAGGTTATCCGCAGAGTAGAGCATATCATGCGGGAAACCGACGACCGCCTGCGTGAATTCCGCAGCGATCACCGCGAAGTGGAATGGGAAATGCGCGAACTGGAGCGCCGCAACCGCGACCTGGAATTTGAGCTTCGCACCGCCGACAAAGAACGCCAGAAAGAAGTGCGAGAAGAAATCAAAGCGATGCAAAAAGAGCTCGAAGTCTTAAAGCAAAAAGAACAGGCCATCGCTAAGGAGTCTAAGGAACTGGCCGCCGAGAAAAAAGCCGAGCTGGCAAAACAAAAACAAGCTCAGGAAGAGTCTTACAAAACCTTCCTGGCTAACTTTGAGGCCAGTATCGGCGATACCCTGTGTAGCTTTGGTGCAGGCTTGCGGGAATTACCGGATAGCGAGCACATTACCTTTGTGCTGGATGACTTTGCCCGAAGCGAAGAAGGTAAAAGCGCCGACCGCGTGTACATTTTTAGCAAGAAAGACATTAAACGCTGTGTTACCGAAGATATCTCAGCCAGCGATATGTTGGCAAAAGCCGAGGTGTATACCTTTTAAATTGAGCTTTTATAACATTCCGGAAGGTTGCTTGCACTGTTGCCAATCTCGCATGCTTGGTCCGTTATCCTCGCATGCGCCGCCTCCGTCATCCCCGCATGCACCACCTCCGTCATCCCCGCATGTTTTTGAGCGGGGATCTCCTTAAAAGGTTATTTGAGCTGAGACAGACTGTTTGAAAGATCCCGGCTCGGGGGCCGGGATGACAGAAGTAAAAATAGTCATCCCCGTACGCTCTTGAGCGGGGACCTCCTGAAAAGGTTATTTGAGCTGAGACAGATTGTTTGGAAGATCCCGACTCGGAGGCCGGGATGACAGAAATTATTTTGGCCGGGATGACAGAAATAAAAAACGTCATCCCCGCACGCCATTCCTCCATCGTCCCCGCATGTACCACCTCCATCGACCCCGCATGTACCACCTCCATCGACCAGGCATGTACCACCTCCGTCATCCCCGCACGCTCTTGAGCGGGGACCTCCTGAAAAGGTTATTTGAGCTGAGACAGATTGTTTGGAAGATCCCGGCTCGGAGGCCGGGATGACTGAATTTTATTGGCCGGGATGTCAGAGATACAAATAGTCATCCCCGCACGCCCGAGAGCGGGGACCTCCTGAAAAGGATATTTGAGCTGCGACAGATTGTGTGGAAGATCCCGGCTCGGTGGCCGGGATGACTGAATTTTATTGGCCGGGATGTCA
>JAYZXK010000509.1:0-3528 GCA_036141415.1 Pseudomonadota bacterium | reverse complement strand
CTGTCGCCACAACTCGTAACCCAGGCGCACTTCTTCGAGCAGGATCCAGGCTTTCACCCGACTACCTAAGCGAGCAATGTTTTCCTCCGGCCAGGGCATCTCGGACTCATCAGGCTTGATCCACACCTGAAATGCACCGGTGGCATCCGCCACAGGCTCAACATAAGTGACCACACCACCAAAAGTACCAATGGCCGTGCCCGGCCAACCGCTAAACTGAAACACCGGCCAGCCCTCAAACTGCAGGCGGGCTTTTGCGCCGGGCTTTACCAGCGGTGCATCCAGCCCGCTGATAATCACTCGTACCGTACGCTCGGCGTTTTTCGGAATAAACTGCGCCAGCACATCACCGGCTTTCACAAAGGTTGAACCACCGCCGTTAAATAAACGCAGGATGGTGCCATCGACCGGTGCCGTTTTGGTCATGGTAGCCTGACGGGAAAGCACCATGGACACCTGATTAATATCGGCCAGCGATGAAGCGGCCTTGGCTTTTAGCTCCTGCACCTTAATCAGGGCCGCCTCAACATCCTTACGGGACACCAGCCCTTGCTCCTGCAGCGCCTGCTGGCGTTGCAGGTTGCTCTCGGCATTGGCGACAGCGGTTTCGTTGGCCTGATGGGCCAGCCTTGTGGCCGCTAACTGCGACTGCAGTTTTTCCAATCGCTGGGCATCCACATCAATGAGCGTAACAATGGGATCGCCGGCTCTGACCTGCATCCCCTCACGCACATGCCAGGTTTGGATCTGACCATCAACCAGCGCCGAAATCGCCTGCATGCGATCGACCGGGTCCAGCGAGTCTACCGCGCCTGAGCCATGTGCGGTTTGGATCCAAGGTGTAAAATAGAGTCCGGCTGCCACCACCAGCACTAAAAAAGCAATCACCCAACACACTACCTTATGCACGCTGGGAATAATTTGCGCTGGTAAGGAGGTGATATTTTGCATAAAACGGTTTTCAGCTTTACTCATAACCTTCTCCTTTGTTGTCAGCAACACTGTCTTCCACGTATAACACGTCCTGCAAATTTAAGGTGGCATTAAACATGCCTTTCAGCGGCGTATTGGTAAAGTATAGAACCGTGCAATCCAGCCGGTTGATACGCTCCAGCAAGCGAACTTTAATACTTTGCGGAATGGCATCGAAATGTTGATTGATCACCAGTACCTGCGGCTTGGAAAGGACAGCGGCGGCCAGTTTTAACAGTAAGAATTCCAACGGCTGCAAGGGAGCGCCCAATACCGAAATACGCGTTGCAATCCCCTCCTCCATATTATCAATGACTTCATCAAGCCCGACATACTCCAGGGCTTTACGCACCTCCGCTACGGTTGCCTCAGGGGCCGCCAGGCGCAGGTATTCTTCGATAGTACACTCCACAATTAATGAGCGGTCGAGCGTACTGACAGCTTGCCGTAATTCGTACATATCGTAGTCGAACAAACTGTAATCGCCGAGCAGAATCTCGCCCTTTGCCGGGCGCTCAAAACGCTTAAGGAAGCCCACCAGTTGCTTTTGCACCCAGCTCTTGCGAGTAGTAATAAAGTACTTGTGACCCGCTTCCAGCGTGGCATCCAGATAACAGCTGTCATCGAAATGGCTCAGCGCCAGGCGTTTAAACACCAGCTTGGATGAGGACGGAATGCGTGCGCCGTCATCGTGAGTTTCTTCTTGTGGGATAACCAGTGCAGAGCCTATTTTTTCTGCCGCGCCATATAGCTCGTAATACAGTTTAAGGTACTGGCTGAACCGCGAGATCCCAAAGAATACCGCCGACATAATCAGCTCTGCCGCTACCAACTGACCAATCGACAGTTGCCCCTGCACGACCAGAAAGCCGCCGAGGCCGAGCAAGGTAGCGCTGGCAAAGGCATACAGCAGCAGAAAAGACACCGCCTGGGAAAAGGTAAACGTAAAATGGCCCTTGTGTTTGGCAATATAGTTTTTGATAAAGTTTTCGGTATTACGCCCGGCGTATTCCATATGGTCGGAGGATTTAAAAAACTCATGGGCAGCGGCTACATCGTTTAACCACTTCGCGGTATCGTATTTGGTTTGAGACAGCTCAATGGCAGTGCGTTTTGCGCCTGGGCCCCATATTTTCCACACCAGGTACATCACCAGCAAAATGATCATATTGAGTACAAACAGAAACGGGTGATAGAACGACACCAGGGTAAAACCCACAATAATTTGCAGCACTAAAGCGAACCCATCGACCATCAGTGACGGGATGTTTTTCTGCAATGTCATGATGTCGAAGTAACGATGGGTAATCGACGTGTTACGCCGCCCTTCAAAAAAGCTGTGGGGCGCCATGATGGTTTTAAGCCCGAGCTGAGAGACCAGCCGGGTATACACACGACGCTCATAGTACTCCATCACCCGCATACGCAGCGCACTGAAAATACCCGACACAAACAGTGTAGTAAACAGGATAGCTGCCAGAATCGTTACGGCACGGATAGAGCCAATGTTGGCAATACTATTGATGAGGGTTTGTACCGCAATCGGCACCGCCAGGGTAAGCAAACTGATTGCCACACCATACACCGCTGCCACACCAAAAAAGCCGCCTTCCGGCTTTAATAAGGAAATCAGGTACTTTCTGGTTTGTCGTAAATCGATGTGTTTTTCCATTTCAATATTTATCCAACTAAAGATAAGAATGCAAAATCATTTACTAAAGGCAATAATAAACCGGCCACAAAAAAGAATAAAACTGTTATATTCTACTATAAACATCGAATTTTCCTTATTATGCATCAATTAAATTATCATCATCTTTACTACTTTTACCTCATCGCCCGTGAAGGCAGTATCGCCAGTGCCGCTAAACTGTTGCATGTTACACCGCAAACCGTTAGTGGTCAGCTTAGTACATTTGAGAAACAACTGGGTTATTCGCTGTTTGACCGGGTGAGCAAACGTCTCTACCTCAACAGTAAAGGCAAACTTGTGTACCAGCATGCCAGTGAAATATTTCAAAAAGGCGCCAGACTGGTTGAGTTGCTCCATGCCGATAATGAGACCATCGATCAGACTTTTGTTATAGGGATTACTGATGCCATCCCCAAGGTGCTGGCTTATGATTTTGTGCATTCCACCATGGCCCATTCGAATAATGTACGCTTTATTTTCAGGGAAGGACCATTTGACTCGTTAATCAGTGACTTAGCGTTAAACCATGTCGATCTGATAATCGCCGACCGTGGGGTGGCGCCCGGCACTCAATTAAATGCCAGCAGCTATTTTTTGGGGGAATCTCACCTAAGCTTTTTTGCCAGCCATGCCCAGCTCAGTCATCATCAGGATTTCCCGCGCTCGCTCAATGGCGAGAGTTTACTGTTACCCGGCATTAAATCGGGTATTACACTTGGCCTTACAAGCTGGCTTGAAGCCAACCAGCTGCACCCCAGAATTGTGGCAGAGTTTGACGACAGCGCGTTGCTTAAAGTATTTGGCAGCGAAGGCTTTGGCGTATTTTGCGCGCCATCAGCAATTGCCGATCACGTGGCAGATTT
>JAYZXK010000508.1:0-3426 GCA_036141415.1 Pseudomonadota bacterium | reverse complement strand
CTCCGGCCGGCCATGCAGAAAGCTCGCGAAACGCGGGATGCCGCGCTGGGTAAGACCATAATACTTAAAGGTTACCCAGCTTCCTATTGCTGGTGGCGACTGGCGGTTGGCCAGACTAAAGCCGCTGCCAATTTTAAATTGCTGACCCTGGCGGGATTCCACCAATAGTGAGCCCATCATACCTGTGAACTTGCCTTTGCCGGGCAGGTGGGCAAGCACTATGGCTTCATCGTCCTGGTAGCGTTTGGCCTTTAATAAACCCGGGTTGCGCCCCTGCTGATAGTGCGCCTGGCGATGATGGAGCATGAGTCCTTCGCCACCTTGTTGAGTAATGTTATCCAGGGCATCTTCCAGCGCAGGTAGCGAATCCAAGGTGAATTGTTCAATCATTTGCAGGCTTGGGTTATTCGCTTGAGCGATTAGCGTTCGCATCCGTTTAACTCTTTCCTCAAAGGGCAGGCCGGTAACAGGCAGGTCAAACACCATCATTTTAATAGCCTGCCAGCGATCATCAGGGTGATGACTCAGTACGGTGGATGCAATCTCCTCAAAGCTGCCCCGTTTACTCCACAGTTCACCGTCCAGAGGCTCAGTTGGCCAGTTGAGCGTAAACCAAGGAGGCGGGTAAATAGGGTTACCGTTGCGGGTGATAAGCTGAGTACCTGTCCAGCGCGCCCGAATACCGTCGAGCTTTTCGCTCACCAGGTATTCACCGATAGCGATGTCGCCCTTAAAGGACTCGGCCAGTTGTAGTGGTGCATTTTGCGCTACTGCGGCGGAGCATAGCAGCACGCTGAGTAATACCAGCAGTGGTCGGATAATCATTTGTCTGTCCGGAGTAAAACCACCAGTGTAGTGGGTTTAGCTTTCTGGAAAACTGGGCCTTGGAATGGTTTAGCGCGGTTGGCTGTTAAGGTAGCGCTTTAGGCTTTTAGGCGTTACACCGGTTTGCCGTTTTACCACCCGGGACAAGTGGCTTTGATCGCTGAAACCGGCGGCATCAGCAATATCAATGAGCTTTTGCCCCTGAGTGAGTAGTTCACGCACCCGCTGCACTCGCCGAGATTCAATATAGCGATGCACAGAGGTATAAAATGACTGGCGAAATGCTCTGGCAAAGTGAAACTCGCTAAGCCCTACCGTGCTGGCAATATCTGCAATGGTGATGGAGTGTTGCAGGTTATCTTCAATATATTGCTGCACGGTTTTTTTGCTGCGTAAACTCAAACCACCATAAATGCGCACCTTTTGTGCTGCCCTGCGGGACTGCATCTTACATAATTCGGCAAACACGTCTTGAACTACCGATTGAATGTGAAGCTGGTGGATGTCGTCTTGCCAGTCCTGAGGCTGCCCAAGTTGCTGCAGGGCTGCTGCCAATGTGGCATGGTGCAGAAAAGAATGGTCCGGCAGGGCAAATAAGCGGGGCTCAAGATCCAGCTCCCGGGCAATAAACTCTCGCAGGTGATTGTCGGTAAAATACAGGTGAGTAAACTCAAAGCGTCCCTGGATCTCCCACACCGATTCCTGTTGTTGCGGGATTATACAAATCGCATCCCTAAAGCCATTACGCCGTGAGCGGCACCCATCAAGGCGATAAGTTTGCTCACCGCCCGCGGTGTAAAGGGACAACGTGTGCACTTCATCGGTATGATAACTCACCCTGTCCAGCTCATTTTGCCAGGCGGCCAGACGGATATCACCGGGCAGGCGCAATTCCCCTCTGAGTGTGGCGTTAGAGTGGGATAAGGTGTCGAAGATAGCCTGTTTCGTCATTGTTCTATTATTCATCAACGCCGGGATCGGGCAAAGGATAATTTAACGCCAGACGCGGGGAAGGCATTAAATAACCGCAGGATCGTCCCAAAATGTCAGGAATGTCCCAGTTTTTCTGCGCTACCGAGGCTATTCTCCTGGTTTTCCTTCTCTGCGAGTAAAGCTTATGACACTGTTTTTATATGTAACAACCGTCGCCATCTGGGGGACCACCTGGCTAGCTATTTATTATCAGTTGGGCAATGTGGATGTTGTGGTGTCGGTGTTTTATCGGTTCGGGCTGGCCACTGTAATAATGATCCCACTGGTGATGCTGCTGAAAAAGGGGCGGATTGGCACTCGCCAGGATCAACTGTATTTTGTTGCGCAGGGAGCCTGCCTGTTCTCGCTTAATTTCATTTGTTTCTATTACGCTACCCGCTATATTCCCTCTGGTCTGGTATCTGTCATCTTTTGCCTTGCTACGCTCTACAATGCCATTAACGGCCGGTTGTTTTTTAAAACCAGAGTAGAAAGCTATGTCTGGCTGGCCTCTTTGTTTGGCGTAGTTGGCCTGGCACTATTAATGGCGCCACAAATCCGCCTCGATGATAGCTGGTTTACTACTCTTAAAGGTTGTGGTCTGGCAGCACTGGGTACCTTGTTCTTTTCGTTCGGTAATATGATTTCAGTTCGCCATGGCAAAGCGGGGATCACACCGCTACAAAGTAATATGTGGGCCATGATGTACGGCACGGTATTGCTACTGACTATTTGTTTGGTACGTGGTGTGCCTTTTGCCTGGGGCACAGGCGCTGAGTACACTGTTAGCCTGCTCTATTTAGCGCTGTTTGGTTCTGTGATTGGCTTCACTGCTTACCTTTCTCTGGTCAGTCGCGTTGGACCGGGGACCGCTGCCTACACTACGGTACTTTTCCCGGTGGTCGCGCTGAGTTTGTCTGCTCTGTACGAGGGCTACCACTGGACTCATAGCAGCTCAGTGGGCCTGGTGTTAATTCTGTTGGGTAATTATTTAATGATTAATAAAGGCAGATGGGTCATCCGTCGCGCAGTTGTGCGAACTAAAACTTCGATGCAGACTGGCCTTTAAAGGGCACACCTGAAGGTGAACAGCGCTTACGACCTATTACGTTTTATTATGTTGTTAACACTAAATTTACTTATTCGCTGACGGTAAAAATCCACAATGTTAGGCTCTGAGTGATGTGTTAATCATTGGAGTATTGCGTGCGAATTGTTGTCTGTTTATTGTTACTGCTCAGCACCCGGGTGATGGCAGTGCCGGATTTTAGCGGCGAGGACGGGTATCGTCTTTGGCAGCGCTACGATGTCATCGATGCGGCCTTGCCAGCCGCTAAGCTCGAAGTGGTTGGCCGCTCGGAAACCCACAATATTATTCGTGATGAATTCCGCCGGGCATTTGCTAACCGGGTGGGTCAATCGAGTGGCACCCTACTGGTACAAAAGATTAATCCGGAGCTGCAGACACGCTTTAGTCTGCAGGCTAGTGTAACCGCGCAACTGAGCGATGAAGGCTTTATTCTCAAGCGCCAGGGTAACGATATACTCATCACCGCAAAAACGGATGTTGGTTTATTGTATGGCAGTTATCACCTGTTACGACTGGTGTTTATTCAGCAGCCACTGGAT
>JAYZXK010000507.1:0-3945 GCA_036141415.1 Pseudomonadota bacterium | reverse complement strand
TCACCGCTCCCTGACTTTAAATCAGTACCTGTTGCCACACCAGATGGCTTACTTTTCTCGACTGATGCTTGTGTATTGATGAAAAGTGGTGATGTTAGTTTGGAAGTCGTAGCATCTGTTAAGGACCCTGAAAAGTACTGTGGGAATCTTAAGCCCATTGTGTTTCAGAATGGTGGTGATTTACATATCTACTACGAAGTTGAGTCCCATGCAGGTTTTGCGCAGTTAACCAGGAATGAGCTGAAGCATTATATGAATGCACCCAAGGACATTCTGTTTATAAGTATTGAGCAAAATAATTCCCTCGTAGTATTGGATAAGAAAAACAGACTCTACTCTATGGAAGAATTGGGTGTTTGGATAAAACACGAAGCAGTTAATATGCAGAGGTTCTTTGTTTATTGCATGTATTCACATCCAACAACTAACATCATCTATTTATGTACTTCGGGAGGCGGGCTGAAACAATACGACTTGTCAACAAGGCAATTTAAAACTGCATTCAAGGAGCTAAATCTACCGCGCTTTATTCGGGACGGATTTGTTGATGAGCAAGGTCATCACTGGCTTGCAACCAATAAGGGCCTGTTTTTTACAAACGGTGAGTCGGCCTATTCGTTTGACAGTAGTGATGGCGTTATAGATTCAGATTTTAATCATCAGGGACTCATGTCCATTAATGACAATCAATTCGTACTAGTTGGCGACCAAATGAATTATTTGGTTGATACAGGCAAGCTGGCAGCTTATGTCCAAAAGCGAAGAGAGTACGAGTCTGTCGCCAGTGTTTTTAATCTCCAACTGATTAATGACAATACGAAGATAGCGACTTACCCGGATACCTTTCTTTCTAAAACTATGGCCTCTGCCCCCGATGAAATGATTTTTGAATTTGCCTCAACAGACTACGTATATCCGCATTTACACAAGCTTGAATATCGCCTCAAAGGGTTTCATGAAGAGTGGCAGGAATTACCGGCCAATATGGGCACAGTGGCTTATTCAGGTCTAAGTTTTGGCACTTTTGATTTCCAGGTACGGGTAGTGGATAGCAAAAGCCAGGCAGCCCAACCTATAAGTCGATACCCCTTTCGTATTGCACGCCCATTTTGGTTTACCTGGCGGGCATATGTATTGTATTTGGTGGCTATATCTTTAACTATCTTGCTTGTGGTAGTACTAATAAAACGTCACTTGGCGGAAAAAAGCCGGGTGCTGGCGGCGGTTATTGAACAGAAACAGTCGGCGTTACTGGAAAGTAACCGCTCGATTACCGAGTTATTAAATAAAAAAGAAAAAATCTTCAGTAATTTGGCCAACGAAATTAAAACACCGGTAATGCAAATATTAAATCCGCTCACAGAACTACGGGCAAGGCCATTAACGGCGGATATCCGGGGTAAACTAGACTCGGTGTACGATAACGCAGGCCGTCTCAGGGTACTCACCGACCAGCTTGCTGCAGTGGAGCGAATTGAACATATTAGCGGGCAGGCGCTGTTGCGATACGACATCGCTAATACGCTGAGTTTTCTGGTCGAAACCTGGCGTCCTGCTGCTTTAAAAAAACAACTGATACTCAGTTGCGATTGTGACATCAGAGCGCCTGTGTTGTTAGTCCAGGATTCTCTGGAAGCGTTGCTCAACTATCTATTGGTTAACGCAATCTCTTATACCCAGATGGGCGGGCAGGTGCGAATTAAAGCAATACACCAAGCCGACCAGTTAGTGGTGTGTGTCAAAGACAACGGCCCGGGAATGGATAAGGCACAACTTGAATTTGTGACTTCCAGGTTTGCCAGAGGTTCAAACTACAATGGCAGGAATAATACTGGCATTGGCCTGAATCTGGCAAATGCGTTGGCGCTGGCCAATGATGGTTGGTTAGAAATTAAAAGTGAATCAGGGGTAGGTACTGAGGTCTCAGTACATTTGCCGTTTAATACAGCGCTGACACTGGAAAACAGCAAAGTCCTTACGGTTGATGATGATGCGCATCGGCAGGTAGCTGAAGAATCTGCTCAGTATCAGGACAACAAACTACCGGTGGTGCTGGTGATTGAGCGTAGTCGCGACGCCTGCGAGTATATAATTAATTTGCTGGGCGAAAGCTTTAATTGTTACTCGACCCAAAGTGGTATGCAGGCGCTGGAAATCATCCCTGTTTTGCAGCCTGATGTAATTATCTCTGAATTAAACATTTCCGATATATCAGGCGCGGTGTTTACCGAAAAACTCAGGGAACAGGATGCATTTGCCGACGTGCCGGTAATGATACTCACCGCTGCCAGTGATTACACTGCCAAATTGAATAGTTTTAAGGCGTCAGTCAATGATTATCTGGTTAAGCCGGTAGAACGTGATGAACTGATATCAAGAATTGAAAGTAACCTGACCTATTCGCGGCTTGCCCATCGCCATAACGCGAACAGAATCATAAACGACGATACGGAAAACACACCTGCTTACGTCAAGGCTATTTTACCCAGGTGCGACAATGAGAAAGACCGAAAATTTATTGTTAAATTCTTAGACATTATAGAGAGTAATTATCAGGATGAGCAGTTTAACCGCAGTAGCGCTGCCGCGCTGCTGGCGATGAGCGAACGGCAACTTAATCGCACCCTATCCAAATTACTGCCAGATAACTTTACGATGTTTCTGAAAAAGTACCGGTTGGAAAAAAGCATGCCGATGCTGGAACAAGGTTTACAGATAACCCAGATAGCGTTCGAGGTGGGGTTTGGCTCTGGTGCCTACTACAGCCGGTGCTTTAAGCAAGTGTATAATGTACTGCCCAGCGAGTACGAATTTGCCCAGCCAGCAGAAACTGAGTGATCTGCTAGCACTTTACATCTTTAAAAGTGATTTACTCTCCCCATGTCCTGGTTATGAATATAAACAAATAGTTTGGAGACTTATTTTGGCTACTATTGTAATTACCGGTGCTAATCGAGGGATTGGTTTAGCGCTTGTGCAGGCTTACCTAAAGCGTGGCGACAGTGTTATCGGGGTTTGTCGTAACTCATCCGAAGCGCTCCAGCAAAGTGGCGCAGAGGTGATTGAAAAGGTGGATGTCAGCCAGCAGGATGACCTGGATATATTGCAGAGTCAGCTTGATGGCCGCACTATCGACGTGCTTATCAATAATGCGGGAATAATGCGTAAAAACAGCCTTGATGATTTGAATTACGACCAGATTAGAGAGCAATTTGAAGTCAACGCAATCGGCCCGCTACGGGTTGTTGCCACCTTGAAGGCGAATTTGCAAAAAGGCAGTAAAGTGGGTCTTGTCACCAGCCGAATGGGCTCAATCGCGGATAATGACTCAGGTGGCAGTTACGGCTACCGGATGTCAAAAACGGCGCTCAATGCGGCAGGTAAATCCCTGGCTGTTGATCTTAATAAACAAGGGATAGCGGTGGCCCTATTGCATCCGGGGTGGGTAAATACCGAGATGGTAAACTTCAACGGGCTTATCGAACCGGAAGAGGCGGCGGCCGGATTACTGGCACGTATGGACGAATTAGACTGTGAAAATTCTGGGGGATTCTGGCACAGCAACGGCGATCAGCTTCCCTGGTAATGCGTATTAAGCATTAACGTGCTAAAACGCCGGGGCGGCCCGGCGTTAGCCTGATTATTTTTCTGGAGGCAGAGACACGTGGATCTTGCCGGTTTTATAATCCATGGTAAGCAGGAAATGCTGGAATAAGCCGTAGCCGATAATGCCGACGATGCGTTTGCCTTTAATGCGGCTGCGGGTTTCTGAAAACTGGCTTTCCAGGTTAGTGGTCTCGCCCGGTGCGGGAAAACTCACTTTTACATCGGCAATTTCGAAGGGGCCAAATCTTACGGTATCTGCATTGGCAACATCCTGAACACCGGTACTGTTAACCCCTGAAGAAGACGATGAACCTTCGATTTTGTCGAGTAAGCCTGCCT
>JAYZXK010000506.1:0-3398 GCA_036141415.1 Pseudomonadota bacterium | reverse complement strand
TTTCAATAAACCAATAAGTCATGATGATGGCGGCAGGTGCCCCAATTGGCACAACAAATAAAAACAGCATTCCAATGGTTCTGCCAGCGGTAACACCAAAGGCCTTCTCGACAAAGAAAGCCGGTCCGCCGGCATGCGGATATTGTGAAGCCAGTTTGGCAAATACCATTGCCACCGGCAGGATGGCCAGAATAAGCAGCACCCAGCTTAATAATGCATAGTGACCGGCCAGGCCGATGGTCATTTGTGGCAGGATAAACACACTGGTACCAAGCAGGGTAGTGGTTAATAAGCCAGCGCCATGCCAGCGGCCGATTTTTTGTGAAGAGTGGCTCATAGCAAGTGTCAGTGGATGCAGAGGCTGGCGATTATAGCGTTTTATTTACAAAATCGTGGCTGTTTTTGTGTGAGGTGGTCACATTTGTCGAATATTTTGACACTCGGACTAGCTGCCTTCTGAAGGCCTATTAACATATCTATGATTTGCTTAATAAAAATGACAGTGGCCCGGTTTATGCTGCAGTGAAGCATAAGGTCGCATAATGGTAATTAAGTGACATATGGTTCGCCAATCCCGGATGGTGTCAGACTCAGGCAAAGCGTAAAAGAGGTACTTATGTCTTGTTTAACCCGACAACTGCAACAGCAACTGGCCAGGTATATTAAAAGGGAAGTTGAGGTGGTTTCACCCTGCAATCCATCGGTAATTCGTGAGGAATTAATTAATCGCGGTGTTTGCCCAAGTGGTATTACAGAAGGGCAGGTAAGACAGGTGTTGGAAGTCGCCGGATATCTTCCCTAGAAACATAAAAAAACAGGTGGCTGAGCGCCACCTGTTTGTTTGTAAGTGATTGCAGATTACTTCAGGTCGAAGCGATCGTTCTGCATTACTTTTACCCATGCATCGACGAAGTCTGCGACAAACTTTTTCTCAGCGTCAGCAGAAGCATAAACCTCAGCAATAGCCCGCAGTTCGGAGTTGGAACCAAAAATCAGATCCACCGGTGTGGCAGTCCATTTGGCTTTACCCGACGTACGGTCTACGCCTTTGTACACACCTTCGTCATCGGTTTTGTTCCATTTGGTACCCATGTCCAGCAGGTTGGTGAAGAATGCATTGTTCAGTTTACCCGGGGTGTTGGTGAGTACACCATGATCCATCCCTTTATAGTTGGCGTCAAGAACGCGCATACCACCAAGCAGTACAGTCATCTCCGGTACCGACAGATTCAGATAGTCAGCCCGCTCAACCAGCATTTCGGTTGGTGACAGGTAGTTCATTTCAGGGTCATAAAAGTTACGGAACGCATCAGCAGTAGGCTCCAGTACAGCAAAAGACTGTACGTCGGTCATTTCTTGTGAAGCATCCATACGGCCCGGTACGAAAGGAACTTTAACAGAGTGGCCTGCATCTTTCGCGGCTTTTTCGATGGCAGCGGCACCCGCCAGAACAATAATGTCTGCGGTGGAGATACGCTTGTTGCCTGAAGCCTTACGATTAAAGTCACGCTTTACCTTTTCAAGTTCTAACAGGACTTTATCGAGTTCTTTCGGGTTGTTTACCGCCCAGCCATTCTGTGGTGCTAAACGAACACGAGCGCCATTTGCACCACCACGCATGTCGGTGCCGCGGAAGCTGGCAGCTGATGCCCAGGCTACTCTTACCAACTCCGATACGCTTAAACCAGTGTCCAGAATGTCGGCTTTCAGTTTGCGTACATCAGCATCGGTGACCAGCTCGTGGTTAACTTCTGGGATTGGGTCCTGCCATACCAGTTCTTCTTCCGGCACCTCATCACCTAAATAACGGGCACGAGGGCCAAGATCACGGTGATTTAGCTTAAACCAGGCCTTCGCGAAAGCCAGTTCATATTCAGCCGGATCGGCGCGGAAGCGTTCAGCAATTTTACGAAACTCTGGATCTTCTTTGATCGCGATATCCGTAGTAAACATGATGGGCGCGTGGCGCTTTCCTTCCACGTGAGCATCAGGCACCATGCTGGCGGCTGCCGGATCATCCGGGATCCACTGAGTGGCGCCGGCAGGGCTCTTGGTTTTAACCCAATCAAAGCTGAACAGGTTATCCAGGTAATTAGTTGTCCATTGCGTTGGTGTGACTGTCCAGGCGCCTTCCAGACCACTACTGATGGTGTCTTCAGAATGACCTTTGCCACATTTGTTTTTCCAGCCAAAGCCTTGCTCTTCCATATCACCTGCAGCAGGCTCTGCACCCACACAATCAGTTGGCTTTTTCGCGCCGTGCGCTTTACCAAAGGTGTGACCACCCGCAATCAGCGCAACAATTTCTTCGTCATTCATGGCCATACGACCGAATGACATACGAATGTCTTTGGCTGCTGCCAGCGGATCCGGGTTGCCATGCGGACCTTCCGGATTAACGTAAATAAGGCCCATTTCAACGGCTGCTAAAGGCCCTTTTAGTTTGCCAAATTTATCGCGACGTTCGTCGGTGAGCATTTTCTCTTCCGGACCCCAGTATACATAATCTGGTTCCCAGTCATCGGCACGGCCGCCGGCGTAACCAAAGGTTTTAAAGCCCATGTCTTCCAGCGCCACGTTACCGGTTAATGCCATCAGGTCGGCCCAGGAAATTTTACGGCCATATTTTTGCTTAACCGGCCAAATAAGACGGCGGGCTTTATCCAGGTTTACGTTATCCGGCCAGCTGTTGAGCGGGTCAAAACGTTGTTGACCACCGCCTGCACCACCACGACCATCGTGGATACGGTATGTTCCGGCTGCGTGCCAGGCCATACGGATGAAGAACGGGCCGTAGTGACCGTAATCTGCCGGCCACCAGTCTTGTGAGTCGGTCAGTACTTTTCGTAAGTCCGCTTTCACTGCTTCTAAATCAAGCGAGTTAAATTCTTCAGCGTAATCAAAGTCTTCACCATAAGGGTTAGATTCTACGCCATGGGCCCGTAACTGACTCAGATCAAGCTGATCCGGCCACCAGAAGCTATTTGCTTTTGGCTCTGCAGCATTAGCATGGGCTGGCGATGTCAGCACCATTGGTGACATCGCTATGGCTACGGCTGCCGCTAATGATAAAGTCTTTTTCAATTTCATTTGTCCTTCCTCGTTTAGAATGTGAACAATGTACAACTACAGTGTTTGTTAACATTTGTAAGTCTTAACGAAAAATGTAAATTTGCATAATTAAAAAATCAGATGCACTTGATTGAAAAAACAAAAACTGCGTAACGTGATGTTTTGTTTGTATTTATGGCTATTCTTTCAATAAAATGAAAACTCTCATACAAATAGTCTCAATGATTAGCGCAAAGCTGACTTATACAAAAGTTTAACAATTTTAACGGGGCTGAGGGCGCGTATGCCGAATAGTTTAATTGTCTTCGCGGTGATTTTCTGATCTT
>JAYZXK010000505.1:0-3521 GCA_036141415.1 Pseudomonadota bacterium | reverse complement strand
ATTTTAATAAACTTACGCAGTACGACTAACACCTCAAACAGCTTAAGCAACTGACTACCGGGTAACCACTTTACCCGGTTCGATAACCGCACCTGCCGGGATAACCGCCCCCGGAAGAACCGTGCAACCTTCGCACAGTATAACGTTATCGCCGATTTTAACGGGGCTAGCCTGTTGCCAGCCTGCTTTACGCTTTGCCGCTTCCAGCGGGTGCGTGAGCGACGTAATCACAACGGCGTCCTCAATTTTAACGTTTGCGCCAAAAGACACGGGCGCGGCATCCAGGATCACTACCCTGTCGCCCATAATAACCGGGGTTTCAGCATAAATATTAATCCCGTAGTCACAGGCAAAGTCATTGCCGGTAGCGGCAACTTTGGCGTTAGGTAAAAGCTGGCTGATAAGCGCCTGACGCTTTGTCACTTCGCTTACCGGTAGTTGATTTAGCTCATTGCATAATCGCTTAGCTAGCTCGCGCGCTTCGACTAATTGTGGATGGTGGGTCTGATACCACTGGCCGCTGTATATTTGCTGCCAGATAGTATCCTGAGGTTTTGTCATAGTAAGAGCTATTAAATGAGTATTCCCCGATGGTAAGCCACAAAAAAGCCCGCAACAAGTGCGGGCTTTTTGAAGTTAACAGTAACGCAAGGATTAGTAATCTTAGTTAAGCTTCTCTTTGATACGTGCAGATTTACCTGAACGCTCACGCAGATAGTAAAGCTTGGCGCGACGAACTGCACCGCGACGTTTCACTTCAATAGAAGATACCGCCGGGCTGTGTGTTTGGAACACACGCTCTACGCCTTCGCCACTTGAAATTTTACGTACTGTAAAAGACGAGTGAAGACCACGGTTACGCTTAGCGATAACAACACCTTCGTATGCCTGAAGACGCTCTTTGTCACCTTCAGTTACACGAACTTTAACAATCACTGTGTCACCTGGGCCGAACGCAGGAACATCAGCTTTAAGCTGTGCTTGTTCAATTTTTTTGATGATATCTTGACTGACTTTGCTCATCATATCCTCTCATCCTAGTTAACTGTCATCTTGCTGCAACGACGCCTGAAATGCTTCCAGTAACCGTTGTTGCTCCTCAGTCAGAGCTAGGTCGTTTAATAACTCAGGGCGACGCAACCAGGTTCTACCTAAAGATTGTTGCAGACGCCACTGTCTGATTTTTTCGTGATCACCGCTTCTTAACACATCGGGTACCGCTTTACCGTCGAGTACTTCCGGGCGAGTATAGTGAGGACAATCCAGCAAACCATGAGTAAATGAGTCTTCAACTGCAGAATCGCTGTGACCGAGTACTCCCGGCACTAATCGTGCAATTGCATCCATCATCACCATGGCCGGCAGTTCGCCGCCACTTAACACGTAATCACCAATTGACCATTCTTCGTCAACCTGGCTTTCAATTACGCGCTCATCCACCCCTTCGTACCGGCCACATAACAAGATTAACTTGTTGTTGGCTGCCAGCGACTTAACGCCAGCCTGGGTTAGCGGTTTACCCTGTGGAGAAAGGTAAATCACTTTACTGTTTTCACCGCCCGCCTGTTTGGCTGCGGTAATTGCGTCAGTTAGCGGTTTAACCATCATCAGCATGCCAGGACCACCACCATAAGGACGATCATCGACAGTGCGATGACGATCGTGTGTATAGTCTCGTGGGTTAAAGTGTTCAACTGCCAGTGTGCCGTTCTTCACTGCCCGCCCTATTACTCCTTGTTGAGTAAAGGGTGCGAACATTTCAGGAAACAAACTGATAATGCCGAACCATTTTTCCGCGGTCACTTAAAACCCCGGATCCCATTCAACCGTAATCACCCGCTCGGTTTTATCTACCGTTTGTACAACAGAGTCGAATACAAACGGTATTAGTCTTTCTTTCTGACCAAAAGCATCGTTTGCCTTTGCCTTAACACGAATTACATCGTTGGCGCCGGTATTAAACACTTCTTTAACCACACCCAACTGATAACCTTGCGTAGTTACCACCTGCATGCCGTTAAGCTCGCGCCAGTAAACCTCATCGTCACCCAGTTCAGGGAGTTGCTCAGCATCAATACTGACATCCAGGTTTTTAATGCGCTCGGCATCATCCCGGCTATCGATATTCATCAGCTTCGCTACGATGGCTTTGCCATGCGGTCGCCATTGATCAATCTGATATTCTTTTCCATCAGCCAGTATCCACGGGCTGTAGTCGAAAATACCTTCTGGTATCTCGGTATAGCTGTTGATTTTGACCCAACCTTTAACACCATAAGGCGCACCGATTTTGCCAATAACCACTTTGTCAGACGCTTGACTCATCTAAACCTACCAGAAATAAGGACAGCTTATGCTGCCGCTTTTTTAGCTTCTTTTACCAAGCTGTTAACGCGCTCAGATAAGCTTGCGCCAACACCAACCCAGTACTCTACACGCTCAAGATCTAAACGCAGACGCTCAGCCTGACCTTGTGCAGTTGGGTTAAAGAAACCGACGTTTTCAATGAAACGACCGTTTCTTGCACGGCTGCTGTCTGCAACCACTACTTGATAAAATGGACGCTTTTTGGCGCCACCACGCTGTAAACGAATAGTAACCATAAATGCCTCAAACTCGTTGTAGCGTTACCGTTAACTTACCTTTTCAAACCCTGAATGAAATACATACAAGGCGAAAGGCCGCGGAATTATACGTATACGCAACAAAATTGCAAGGCTTATCAGCGATTAATTATCCTCGGCACGGTGAATAATACAGGCTTAAGCAGCCTGGCTGTTGCTTTACACTTCTTAACTCATCTTCACTGGGCATTCGCCCGTCTCTCACCCATAATGCACTGCACTGGGTAATCACCTTCGGTGGCAAAATTTCATTGATATTAACCAAAGACGTACTGCAATGGCTGGCTCAACTGCTACGGCCCTATAAGCTAAAGGTAGTGTGTGCGGTAACCGCGCTGGCCGTTGCTGCGGCCGCCTGGTTGCTGCTCGGGCAGGGCATAAAGTTAACCGTTGATGAAGGGCTCAGCGCCGGCAACATTAATCGACTGGATGCCGCCATTGGCTGGGTGGTGCTGTTTGCCGTGGTCGGTTGCCTGGCAACCTACTTACGATTTTATCTGATGACCTGGCTTGGCGAGCGTATCAGCGCCGATATTCGTATCCAGGTTTACCATCACCTGCTTACGCTAACGCCTGGCTTTTTTGCCGAAACCCGCACCGGCGAAGTGATCTCCCGCTTTACCAACGACACCAGTGTTATTCAAACCGTGATTGGTATGAGCCTGTCCATGGCCCTGCGTTCGCTGGTAGGTTTTGTTGGCGCACTCATTTTAATGACATTTACCAGCCCGATGCTGACCTTATGTGTACTGGTAGCCGTGCCCTTTATACTGGTGCCGCTTAAACTCATTGCACCAAAGATACGCCATTATTCGCGCCTTAGTCAGGATCGCATTGCTGATATGGGCTCACAAATAGACGAAACCTTACATGAAATCATGGTAGTACAGGCGTTTA
>JAYZXK010000504.1:0-3594 GCA_036141415.1 Pseudomonadota bacterium | reverse complement strand
AGGCCAACACCGCAGTTAAAGGTACGGTACATTTCGTGAGTTTCTACATTGCCGTTATCCTGTAACCAGTTGAATACCGAAGGCCATTGCCAGCTGTTGGCATCTACGACGGCTTTTTTGTCGTCAGGCAATACGCGCGGGATATTTTCCCAGAAACCGCCACCGGTGATGTGTGAGATGGCTGCAACTTTCACGCTTTCCAGTAACTTAAGTACCGATTTCACGTAAATGCGTGTTGGGGCAAGCAGTTGGTCGATAACCGGTGAGCCGTTCAGGTCAGCATTTACATCGGCACCACTGACTTCGATAATTTTACGGATTAACGAGTAACCATTAGAGTGTGGGCCGGATGAGCCCAGCGCCAGAATTTTCTGTCCCGCTTTAACCGTGCTGCCGTCAATCACATCATCTGCTTCTACTACACCAACACAGAAACCCGCGATATCGTAATCGTCACCGTGATACATGCCGGGCATTTCTGCCGTTTCGCCACCAATCAGGGCACAGCCAGCTTGCTCACAACCGGTGCCAATGCCCGATACCACTGCTGCGGCCGTATCGACATTCAGTTTACCTGTAGCATAGTAATCGAGGAAAAACAGTGGCTCAGCGCCCTGAACAATCAGGTCGTTTACGCACATCGCAACCAAATCGATTCCCACGCTGTCGTGACGCTCGAAGTCCATGGCTAAGCGTAACTTGGTACCAACACCATCTGTTCCAGATACCAACAGCGGATTTTTGTATTTTTCCGGCAATGAACACAGCGCACCAAAACCACCTAAACCACCGCGTACTTCAGGGCGGTGAGTGCGTTTGGTAACGGACTTGATACGTTCAACGAGTTGGTTTCCAGCGTCGATATCGACACCGGCATCTTTATAACTTAATGATGTATTTTTTTCAGACACGGGTAAGCCTTGTTGCATGGACTGGTTTGAATGCGCGGATTCTACCAGTATCCGGGGGTAAGTCCAACGTGTATGCAGGGTTTACTTGGTAAATTGCACCAATGTTTAATCACCTGTCTGTATAAATTGTCGCCAGTCAGTCCGCATAATGTTTACCAGAACGCAGATAAGCCAATAATTAAGGTGAAAAACGTGTTTAAATAGATAACAATAAACCGTCCGAAGGGCGTGCACCTTTATTGCGATTAACATGGAGTTTGCGAAGCTTTTGCCCGTAGCAGAATTACTTAATTTACCGAGAAAACTCTCGCAGTTGACGGCCGCCATTACCTTACTGGTAGGTAGTGCCTGGCTTGGCATGGCACACGCCAGTTCCACTGTTGAACTCGGCACCGGCAAGGTATCGGTAGACAACAAGTCCAGCCGCGCACTCAGCAACGGCACCCGCGCAGCGCTTGAACAGTTGTTGGTAAAAGTCACCGGGCAACAGGATATCAGTGATTATCAAACCGTTGATGCCATTCGCCGCAATGCCAACCGTTATCTGCGGGCTTACCGCTTTACCGAAGAACAGGGCGAGTTGTTCTTAGTTGCGGAGTTTGACCGCGAACTTATTGAAACCGAACTGGTTAAGCAAGGCTTGCCTATCTGGGGAAGCCGGCGCCCGGATGCATTGTTATGGCTTGCCATTGAAGATGCCGACGGTGAGCGCCGCATTGTCGACGACGGCAATCAGAGTGAACTGGCCAGAATGACCCGTCGCCAGGCCGAAACCCGCGGCGTGCCTCTGGCCTTACCGCTGATGGATCTGGACGACACGCTTACTATTAATGGCTACGACGTGTGGGGCTTGTTTCCGGAACAGCTGCTTAATGCAGCCAGTCGCTATAACGTAGATTACGTCTTGGCCGCGCGGCTATATCCTAATCGCACCCGCGAAATTGTATATCGCGAGCCAGAACGCCCGGTATCCACCCGGTTTATCCCTGAACCTTTTAATGTGCCTGCACTGCGAGTCAATGAATTTGGCGAGGTTATCCTACCTTTACCGGCAGAAATCGACGCAATTGAAATGTCATGGGTAGAAAAAGAATCTGCCAGTGGACCAGTATTTACCCAGGAAGAGTTTTCCACGGTAGCGGCGCGTGCCAAAAAAGGCCGCTACTCGCTGGATTATTTGTATCTGGCCGCCAATCAGGGCGCTTATCAGATCGCCCACGATACGCTCATCGGCGATGAACCCGAAGCGCTGCTAAGCACCTTTATTAACGACTACGCTAATTATCTCGGTCAGAATTTTTCGATATTACCAACCGATGGCAACGCCGCCCAGACAATCGAAATCTCGGTGGGTAATCTGTCGAGTCTGGCGGGTGTGGTTGCGGTACAAAACTACTTAAAGAACCTCAGCGTGACCGACAAAGTCATGTTGGTTAAACAGCAGGGGATGGTGAGCACATTCCACCTCAATCTGTTGGGCACAGAGCAGGATCTGCGCTCAGTGTTATCACTCGATAGCCAGTTACAGCCGTTGACCGATGCCTTTGGTCAGCCTCTGGAAGGCATGCATTACTTCTGGAGTCAGTAACCATGCAGCTGCCTTTACCGGTTACGCTTCCTGATGACGAGACCTTCGACAGCTTTATTCCCGGCGGGAATGATGAGGTGGTGTCGTTATTAAGTTGTGTGGCCAGCCATTCGCCCGATTGGCGCGGCGAACCGGCACTGGCGTTACTGGATGCAGCATCCATTCCGCTTATTAATCTGGTGGGCAGTTCCGGCCGCGGTAAAAGCCATTTGCTTTACGCCACGTGCCACCAGTTGGCAGCCCGGGAAATCCCCCATGCCTATGTGAATTTTACGGATGTGGTTAATTTATCGCCCAAGTTGCTCGAGGCGCTCGAACAATTGCCGGTGATTTGTCTGGATAATCTGGAAGCCATTGCCGGTCATGCAGCATGGGAAGAAGCGGTATTCGATCTGATTAACCGCGTAAGCGAAACACGCATTGGCTTATTGATTGTGGCAGCGCAGTCTGGCCCGAATGCCAGTAATGTGCGGCTGCCGGACCTGCGTTCGCGTATCAGTGCCGGATTAACTTACCAGTTAGTATCGCTCAACGATGAACAGCGCGGTGAAGTATTAAGCTCGCGGGCACAGCAGCGGGGGTTATCCTTGTCGGCTCAGGCGCTACACTATCTGCTCAACCACAGTCAGCGGGACTTGCCCAGTTTAATGGCGCTGCTCGACCGACTCGACCAGCGCTCATTACAGGAGCAAAAGAAAATCTCAGTCGCTCTGGTTAAACGAGAGCTGGCTGAAGATGCGGATCCTTCTGCCCCTTAATACCTCAGGTGATTGTCCCAGTGCCTCATTTGCAGGGCCGGGCGATAGAGCTTTTCTGAATCTTCCAGACGCAATGGTGAAACCCGCTGCGAATCAGTTAGTGACTCAAAATCAAACCACGATGTATTGGCCCGCAGTTGAATAGTGGCCGGTAATTCAGCCTGGATCTGCGCCACATTCAGGCTGGGTAATACCCGTTCTACCGTGAACGCCGTTCTGGCCTGCAGGGTATCCTGATTTATCCGGTTGCGCTGGCCCCAGGTGATTAGGGCATCGGGATTGTTATTGTTGCCAATTACGCCCACATCGGCACTCACCCCCAAACGATGCAGCATCA
>JAYZXK010000503.1:0-4493 GCA_036141415.1 Pseudomonadota bacterium | reverse complement strand
GATCCTCGCTGATGCACTGATGTTAGACAAACAATATGATGAAGCAGAGCGCATATACACCGCACTTCTCGACGAAGAGAAACTTCCTCAACGCGCTTTTATTTTAAACAACATGGCAAATATCTATATCAACAAAGACATAGAAAAAGCCCTGGCTTTCAGTCGGAAAGCACTGGAAATATCAGGTAATTCAGCGCCCTTGCTGGATACTTACGGTTGGCTTCTGGTAACGGCAAATCAATTAGAGAAAGGCCTGGATACACTGCGTAGGGCATATGCAGTCAATTCTGAAGACCCGACAATTCAATACCATATTGCTGCAACGCTGGACAAACTGGGTAAGCAAGAAGAAGCCAAACAAGAATTACTTCGCAACAATACATTGGATAAAGTGTTTCCGGATAAAGCAGAAGCAGAAGCATTATTTAATCGTCTTAAATAAACATCCATCCTTTTATATTAAGCGCGAGTTAATCGGAAAAGGCTGCCTCTGGCAGCCTTTTTTATATCAGGTCGGCGTACTAATTCACAATTAAACTATCGCCATCTACATCGATACGTATAGTAGACTCGGGCAAAATAGCCCCCGATAGCAACTGTTGCGCCAGCGGGTTTTCTACCTGTGTCTGGATCGCCCGCTTAAGTGGTCGCGCTCCGAATACCGGGTCGAAACCGGCGTCAGCCAGTTTGTCCATGGCTGCAGCAGACAACTCAAGCTTATAGCCTTTATCCGCCAGACGAGCTCGTAGTGAAGCCAGCTGGATTTTAGCAATCGATTTAATTTGCTCTTTACCCAGCGGATGGAACACCACTATATCATCTACCCGGTTGATAAATTCCGGCCGGAAATGCTGACCAACCACGTTCATCACCATGGATTTCATTTCTTCGTACTGATTTTCCTGATGCTTATCCTGGATAATATCGGAGCCCAGGTTAGACGTCATGATCACCACGGTATTCTTGAAATCTACAGTACGGCCCTGGCCGTCGGTTAAGCGACCGTCATCCAGCACCTGCAGCAAAATATTAAACACATCCGGATGGGCTTTTTCCACCTCATCAAGCAGGATCACGGAATAAGGCTTACGACGAACCGCTTCGGTTAAATAACCACCCTCTTCGTATCCTACATAACCCGGAGGCGCACCTACCAAACGAGCCACGCTGTGTTTTTCCATAAATTCCGACATATCGATGCGGATCATGGCTTCTTCGGTATCAAACATAAACCCGGCCAGTGATTTACACAGCTCTGTTTTACCTACCCCGGTTGGCCCTAAGAACAGAAACGAACCAATCGGGCGGTTAGGATCGGCAAGCCCGGCACGTGACCGGCGAATAGCATTAGATACAGCATTTACCGCTTCGTGCTGACCGACCACCCGCTTATGCAGCACATCTTCCATGCGCAGTAGCTTGTCACGCTCTCCCTCAAGCATTTTAGATACCGGAATGCCGGTCCAGCGTGAAAGCACATCGGCAATTTCAGCATCGGTTACCCGGTTTTTCATTAACAGGGTTTCTTTGTTCTCGCTTTCCGCCGCTTTTTCCAGCTTCATCTCAAGCTCAGGAATGCGGCCATACTGCAACTCTGACATCCGGTTTAAGTCGGATGCGCGACGGGCAATCTCTAAATCCAGCTTAGCTTGTTCAAGCTCAGACTTGATTGACTGAGTGCCCTGCATGGCTTCTTTTTCTTCTTTCCAGATTTTCTCCAGATCGGCGAATTTAATTTCGGCCTGTTCGCGCTCCAGCTCAATCATTTCAAGCCGTTTATGACTGGCATCATCAGTTTCTTTCGCCAGCGCCTGCTCTTCCAGCTTGAGCTGGATGATACGGCGCTCCAGTCGATCCATTTCTTCTGGTTTGGAATCAATCTGTAAACGAATACTCGAGGCCGCCTCATCAATCAAATCGATAGCCTTATCGGGTAACTGCCGGTCGCTGATGTAACGATGGGACAAGGTTGCCGCCGCAACAATGGCCGGGTCAGTGATATCGACCGAATGGTGCAGCTCATAACGTTCTTTTAAGCCTCGCAGAATAGCGATGGTGTCTTCTACGCTGGGCTCATTCACCAGTACTTTCTGGAAGCGGCGCTCTAAAGCAGCATCTTTCTCGATATACTGGCGATACTCATCCAGGGTGGTCGCACCCACGCAGTGCAGTTCACCACGGGCAAGTGCCGGTTTAAGCATATTACCGGCGTCCATGGCACCGTCTGATTTGCCGGCCCCGACCATGGTATGTAATTCATCAATGAACAGAATTACCCGGCCTTCTTCTTTGGCAAGCTCATTGAGCACTGCTTTCAGGCGCTCTTCAAACTCGCCGCGATATTTAGCCCCTGCCACCAGCGCGCCCATATCCAGCGACAACACCCGCTTGTCTTTTAAGCCTTCAGGCACTTCGCCATTAATGATGCGTTGGGCGAGTCCTTCAACAATGGCGGTTTTACCCACACCAGGTTCACCGATTAATACCGGGTTGTTTTTAGTGCGGCGCTGCAAAACCTGAACAGTACGGCGAATTTCATCGTCACGACCGATCACCGGATCCAACTTACCCTGCTCTGCACGTTCGGTGAGATCGGTGGTGTACTTCTCTAATGCCTGACGTACGTCTTCGGCGTTAGGATCGGTGACCTTCTGCCCGCCGCGCATATCATCAATGGCTTTTTCAATGGCTTCTTTGGTAACCCCCAGTTCGCGGAATATATCGCCTAAACGGCCTTTATCCTGGATACCGGCCAATACGAATATCTCAGATGTGATGTAGTCATCTTTGCGCTGCTGGGCGATTTTGTCACACAGGTTGAGTAATACAACGCTGTCTTTGCCTAACTGTACTTCACCGCCAATTCCCTCTACCCGAGGCAGTCTCTCGATAGCCTGGGAAAGTGCGGAGCGTAGCGCATTTACATTTACGCCAGCCTGATCCAGCATGGAACGAACGGTGCCGCCCTGCTGATTTAACAATGCTGTCATTAAATGCACGGGCTCGATAAACTGATGATCTCTGCCCAAAGCAAGAGACTGCGCATCTGAGATCGCAATCTGGAACTTGCTGGTAAATCTATCTAAACGCATGGAAACCTCTTTTAACCGTGCTAATAACCTTGCTCACTTTATGGGTATGAATAAATCCGGATTCAAGTAACCTGTATAAAAAACATGCGCAAATAAATACATAATTTGCGTCAGGTCAGGTCTCTGGCTGATGTTAAGTATGGCTGATTTTGGGCGGCTTTAAAGGCAGAATAGATTCCCCCGGGCATGCCCGGGGTTCTTTCGGTTACAGCTCCATTCGGAGCTGATCTGAATCCTTCCGACCTTGATGCTCAACGTAGTTCCGTATTGTGTGCTCGTCTAAGCCTACGCTGCTTACAAAGTAACCCGGCGACCAAACAATATTTTCATTCCAATAGACCTTTCCCAGCCATTTGAATGTCTTTCTCATGTTTGACGCTGACTGGGCTTTGAGTTTGCCCATCACTTCTGCTATCGAGTATTTCGGAGGAATGACCATCAACATGTGCATATGGTCATTATCAAAGCCCATTCGCTCTATCGTTACGCCGGGCATACTTCGAAGCAGCTTCGGCAACACTTTGCGCAAATACTCCACGACGAAAGGCTTCAGTATCCGACGCCTGTATTTAGTTACCCAGACGACGTGATATTGAAGTCTATATAGACCATGTGATGAGACTCGAACTTCCATCTCCGTAGCATACAGGCCTCGGACTCATTCATCCACGGGTAAACCCGTGGTGTTCTGTCGCTTCGCGACCGGTCACATAAAAAGCCGCCTGCAAATGCAGACGGCCAGCAGAAACAAACAGTTAGTCTTTACCCAGGGTAGAAAAGAAACTGTCGCTGTTCCAGGCAGGACGTTCAGGCGCGTTGGCCAAATCCCGGGCAATGGCGTAATTGATTTCAACAAATTGCGCGGCCCACTCGTAATCAATCGGTAAATTTAAATCATCCGAAGGCATGTGGTAATGCTTAGCCAGGAAGGTTTGTGGCGAAACGGCAAGGGCATCTTTTACTTCAGTCGCAAGACTCGGCACCAGGAAGACCGCCGGTACCCCCTGTTTAACAAAACTATACTGGTCGCTGCGAACAAATATGGCCTGCTCGGGCATAGGATCTTCAATCAGCTTCATTTCATTTTTCAGCAAGGTGCTGCTAACTGTATCCTCCAGTGAGCTATGGGTAGCGCCAAAGGCAATAATCTCGTTAGTACGGTAAGTCAGGATAGGCATATCCAGATTCACATTGGCAACGATGTTATCAATGGGTACTGTAGGATAAGTTGCGTAGTATTCAGAGCCTAACAGGCCCTTCTCTTCACCGGTCACAAACGCAAAGATTACTGAACGTTTGGGTTTTTCTTTGGCATGATGAAATTCGTGAGCGATTTCCAGTAGTGTGGTTACCCCGCTGGCATTATCCATCGCACCGTTGTTAATTTTGTCTTTTAACACC
>JAYZXK010000502.1:0-3090 GCA_036141415.1 Pseudomonadota bacterium | reverse complement strand
GGGTGACGAGGTGTCATCTGCTCTCGTGATTCTGGATAGCAAACGGAATTGGATCGTCAATGGCGTGGGTGGGCCTCTGGGCTCCATTCGCTGGAGAAATGCCGGAGACTATAAAAGGATATCCTTGATGGGGTAGGCATTCTCCACGCCAGTCAGGCGTTGCTGTAACCCCTGAAACGGTGGGCACTATCCCATCAACCACAAGGGCTTTGTTGGCGCCCAGGGAATTAGCTGCCCCTGGTGTCGCCAGGGTCAATGTAGCACTGTTACCGACCGCATCCGCGATCGTACCGCTATTCAATGCCAATGCGGTTGTACTGCCATAATCCAGATCACTGCTGGTCTCGCCTGCGGCTATGGTATAATTAAATATTAAGGTAGTTTCACCTGAACCACTGGTATAGTTCACCACTGCATCCGTGGTGCCCGTTTCCAGAGTTAATTGCGGTGTTCCTGTCACAGTGACCGCTTCACTGAAGGTTACTGTAATCGCAATTGCATCGGCTAGTTTACTGGTACCATCCTCAGTGGTTGCTGTAACCGCTGACACTGTAGGCACAGTTGTGTCAATAATAAGAGCTTTACTCGCCCCCAGGGAATTGGTTTCTCCAGGTGCTGCCAGGGTTAAGGTTGCGACATTTCCTACTGTATCAGCAATGGTACCACTATTCAAGGCCAGGGCCGTTGTACTGGTGTAATCCAGGTCACTGCTGTTTTCACCCGCCGCTACGGAATAATTAAAGGTTAATGTTGTCCCCCCTGAACCACTGGCATAGTTCACCACTGCATCTGTAGTGCCCGTTTCCAGGGTTAATTGGGGTGTTCCGGTCACAGTTACTGCTTCGCTGAAAGTAACCGTAACCGCAATTACCTCACCAACCTTGTAACTGCTATCGGCTTTCGTTGATGTAACCGATGAAACGGTGGGTACAGTAGTATCAATGACAAGTGCTTTATTCGCTCCCAGGGAATTTGCTGCACCTGGCGGTACCAGCGTTAAATAGGCATTGCTCCCTCCAGAATCTTTGATCGTTCCGCCATTAAGTTTCAGGGCATTTGTACTATCGTAGTCCAGGTCACTGCTGTTTTCCCCCGCCGCTACGGTATAATTAAATGTTAATGTTGTCCCACCTGAACCACTGGCATAGTTCACCACTGCATCTGTAGTACCCGTTTCCAGGGTCAGCTGCGGTGTACCGGTTACGGTCACCGCTTCGCTGAAGGTAATCGTAATCGCAATCGCTTCACCGGCCTTGTAACTGCCGTTAGTCTTCGTTGATGTAACCGATGAGATAGTGGGAGCCGTTCGATCGATCAATGTGGCCGTATTGTTACTCTGTGTTGTGCTGGCTTCATTACCGGCTCCATCATAAATCCCATCATCTACCGGAACCACCGTAAGTACCTCACTTCCACCCGGTGTACCAGACAGGCCAATTCCTAACGTATAAACGTTTCCACTGGCAGATATGCTGGTTGGGGTGGCGCTTGACAAAGTGGCTGCGCCGCCGCTGATGGACAGGGCAAAATCACTGGCTTCTAGCGCTCCGCTGCCGATCGTGGTATTGTAAACTGCTTCACTGAAGGTTACCGCAATGGTGCTGTTGTCCAACGCAAGAAATACCGAAGAGATTATGGGTACAGCCTTATCATTCAACGTAGCTGTATTGTTGCTCTGGGTCGTACTGGCCTCATTGCCAACAGCATCATAAAGTCCGTCATCTATTAGCACCACAGTAAGCACCTCACTGCCATCCGGTGTGCCGGACAGGCCAATTCCTAGCGTATAAACGTTACCGCTCGCTGATATGCTGGTTGGGGTGGCGCTGGACAATGTGGCTGTGCCGCCACTGATGGTTAAGGAAAAATCTCCAACTATTAAAGCTGTACTGGCATCTGTAGTCGTATATACCGCTTCAGCAAAGGTCACCGCAATAGTAGCGTTGTTGGCAGCAAGGGCCACCGCTGATATTGTGGGAACTGTGGTATCGATAATGAGTGCTTTATTGGCGCCCAGAGAATTACTGGCACCAGGTGTCGCCAGTGTCAAAATAGCCGCATTTCCAACGGCATCTGCTATGGTGCCACCATTAAGCGCCAGGGCATTTGTACTATCGTAGTCCAGGTCACTGCTGGTATGTCCGCTGGCAATGGTATAATTAAATGTTAATGTAGTACCTCCTGAACCACTGGCATAGTTCACCACCGCGTCTGTAGTGCCCGTTTCCAGAGTCAATTGCGGTGTCCCGGTCACGGTGACCGCTTCACTGAAGGTAATCGTAATTGCCAAAGAATCACCGGCCTTGTAACTGCCGTCAGCGGTCGTTGCTGTAACGGAAGATACAGTTGGTGCTAACCCTTCAATAACCAGAGCTTTGTTGGCCCCCAATGAATTACTGGCCCCTGGCGTTGCAAGAGTTAATGTTGCTGCATTACCGGATGCATCTACGATCGTGCCGCTATTTAATGCTAATGCAGTTGTATCTTTATAATCCAGGTCACTGCTGGTAGCACTGCTGGCAATGATATAATTAAAGGTCAAGGTTGTACTGCCAGAACCACTGGTATAATTCACCACTGCGTCCGTGGCACCTGTTTCCAGGGTTATCTGCGGGGTACCGGTTACAGTCACCACTTCATTGAAAGTTACTGTAATAGCCAGTGTATCTCCGATATTATAGGTACCATCTGTTGTGGTGGATGAAACGGAAGAAACGGAAGGTTCAGCGGCATCTGCACCTGGACTAGCATAGGTGGCACCACTAATGGTGCCATGATTGCCGCTGCCACTCAAATCATGGGCTGTGGTGCCTGTATTTTCACCATAGCGCCAGTAGCCTTTTACATTTGCTGAGGATGTATAATCGCCGGAATTACTAGTGGCAGTTAAAGGGTTACCGGAATTGTAAAGAGCTGTTATTTCAGCGGCAGTTAGTGCATCATTCCAAATAGCTACTTCATCTATGTATCCATTCCAATACCTCGACGATGCGGTTTCATCTGATGACATACCCATTTTTAGGTCTCCAGTAGATGCAGCCGCACCTCCCTGAGAAGTTGAATTTGCTAATGATCCATTTACATATATTC
>JAYZXK010000501.1:0-6151 GCA_036141415.1 Pseudomonadota bacterium | reverse complement strand
AATTTTCTTCAGTGCGTTGGTGGGTGGTTATTTATGGGGGATGGCATGAATCAGATCATCCCTATAGAACAAGCTACGCCTGGCATGATGATTGTGCAGGTGACAGCGCAAAATGGCCCGGTAAAAATTAAAAAGTCGGGTCTTATTACCAGTGACGCCATGGTCCAGGGATTAATTGAGATGGGCGTTCAGGAAATTGAATACGATCCCGAACAAACTGTTGAGATCTGTACCGATGAGGCGCTGGTGACCACCGAAAGAACGCCTACTCAGGCGCTATTGCGCGGGCAATACGACACCCGTGCGCAAAAGACCGACAGCGCCATTAGCGATCAGTTTAACCGCAGCTTGTTTTTGCCTACGGTAAATGGTTTACCGGGGCAATGGCAGCGCGTGTTTAAGCCCCTTATCACCGGCTTACTGCTGTTAGTGGGGGGCGGTGCCACTGGTTATTTACTGGCCGTAGGGCCTGCAATGCTTGCGCAGCTATTAGAGGCACCGGATAAAATAAGTGAGCCGGTTGTAAGTCAAACAGTCGTTGCTGCACCGCCTGCGGTACCAGGCTCACCTGTAGCACAAGTCGAGGATGCAAAGACGTCGGTCGATACTGAGGCTAGGTTAGAGGAAAACAACCCGTCAGACCAGCCAGCTTCAAACCGGGTAGCTGAAACTAAAACCGAGACTGCCGCGACTGAGACGGACATTACCCCGGTTGAGGTTGAACAAAGCGCAGACTCAACTACCAGTGACAGCGATAAAGTGGCGGTGTCGGCCGATTTAATGGCCCGCTTTAACAAAGTCCTCACCGATCTGGAAAAAGAAGAAGCCCGCGGTATAGAGCCGTCCGCTTCCGAAACCGTGGTGACCGTACATGATGATATTCAGCGGGTGGATCAGTTACCGGCGCGTTTACTTACCCGTTTACCGGCTATGGATTTCAGTGCCCATATGTATGCCTCTGCACCAGCCGACCGTTGGGTCAGGGTAAATGGCAGTGATAAAGGGGAAGGCGATTGGATTGCAGACCGTGTTCAGATTGTTAATATTGAAGCGCAACGGGTGATTTTGCGTTTTGAGGGGGAAGTGTTTAGTATGACAGCGCTCACCGACTGGTAATTTCTGTACAGCAGAATATCTATTCACTTACCTGTGGAATGAACACCTCTGTGAAAAATTTAGGCAGGTTAATAGCAAACTCATTGGGGCCAATACTGCTCTCTATCTCATCGCTGCTTTTGGCCAGGTCCAGCCGTTTTACTTCCTGAAAATGGCCGCTGTTGATACTGTAAAATGTCATCACCTGTGGTTGTAACAGGTTAGACCGGTTGCGCCTGCTGACAATGCCCAGCTTACCACTTCTCAGTTTAACCAGTGAACCAATCGGGTAGATACCAAGCACGCCAATCAGACGGTTTACCAGCGTTTGTTCGAGGCCCTTATTGTTAGCCAGTGCTTTGAGTACTTTGCTAGTCGGCATGGCATTGCCAAAGGGAGCAGGCATGCCTAACCGCGAAAATTCATCAACCACGGCCGCGAGCTGCGCCAGCGGCTCAATATCATTATCGCTGAGGCCTTTAGGATAGCCCGAGCCATCAATTCGTTCATGGTGCTGGCTGACGATGTCTTTCACCACTTCCGGCAGGTCATCGCTATGTTCTATGGCAGCCAGGGATTCATCGAGGTGGGTCTGATACATCATTAAATCAGTGCCGCTGAGTTGCTCTTCAGGCACGCAAAGCTCGGCTGGCAACTTCACCATACCGGTATCCATTAACAGCCCGGCCAGGCTGGCATACTCAACCGATTGCTGATCAAACCCGGCGGCATCAGCCAGAATAGCCATATGAATACTGCAGTTTAGCGAGTGCTCCAGCAGGCTGTCACTGCCCCGTTGAACCATGGATAAACAGATCATCGCCGCCTGGTTTTCAAATACGCATTCCAGAATATCCTGGGTCAGTGTAGTGAGTTTATTAACGTCAGCCCCTTTACCTGTCTTTAATTGGTTAAGGAAATTTTGCTGTATAGCCATGGCTTTCTGGAACAGCTGTTCAGCTGCTTTCAGGCCGTCGCTGGTAAGCGGCTCACTGCTGACTTCATGGTTAACATCGCTGACTGGCTTAACTTCGCTGGTGGGTTTGGCTGCCTCTGAGGAACAGGACTTTTCGCTTGGTGCTTTGCCTTTGTCGGTGTCTATTTCGACAAATTCAACGCCTTTGTTGCGCAACTGCGTAATCACGGCGCCTGAACGAACGACACCTTTGGAGCGTACTTTTACCTTACCGGTTTCATCGAGTACCCGATTAACGTACATGCCCGGGGTTAAATCGTCGATGGCAATTCGTTGTAGCATTTCCTCTCCAGGCCAAGCTTATTTGTGTAAGGGTCCGTTTTGCTAACTATAGCTTAACTGTATGGAGATGAAATGAAAAAAACAAAAATGCCGCTCATCTGGATCAAATAAGCGGCATTTAGCTGAGCGTGTTACAGCCAGGCAGGTTGTTTCGCTTCGAAGGACTCGATATCGCCCGTTAGCTCAAGGGTCTGGCCAATCGCATCCAGGCCTTTTACCAGGTTGTTTTTGTGGTGTTCAGCAATGTCAAATGTCATGCTGGTATTACCTACAGATACGGTTTGTGCTGGCAGGTCGATGCTGATTACCGCGCTGGCATCCTTGGCCACGGCTGCAAACAACACGTCCATTTCACTGCTGCTCAGGGCGATGGGCAGTAGTTGATTGTTCATGCAGTTACCGTAAAAAATGTCAGCAAAGCTGGTAGCGATTACCGCTTTAAAGCCAAAATCGGTTAACGCCCAGGGCGCGTGTTCACGGCTTGAACCACAACCGAAGTTTTCCCGGGCCAGCAAAATAGCGGCGCCCTGATGCTCCGGCTTATTCAGCACAAACTCAGGATTAGGTTCTTTTTCTTCCAGATCCAGATAGCGCCAGTCGTGAAACAGATGCTTACCAAATCCAGCGCGGCTGACGCTGGTTAAAAATTGCTTGGGAATAATCTGATCGGTATCGACATTGGCCTGGTCAAGCGGGCAGGCGGTGCCGGTCAGGGTGGTAATGCCTGTGGTAGTCTGGCTCATAAATTACTCCTGAAAATCTCTGACATCGGCAAACTTACCGCGTAACGCGGCAGCAGCGGCCATGGCCGGACTCACCAGGTGGGTACGGGCACCACGGCCCTGACGGCCTTCAAAGTTACGGTTGCTGGTGGAGGCGCAACGATCCCCCGCGGTTAACAGGTCGTCATTCATGCCCAGACACATTGAGCAACCCGGTAAGCGCCATTCAAATCCGGCGTCTTTAAATATAACGTCCAGCTTTTCTTCCTCAGCCTGGCGTTTAACCGCCGCTGAACCTGGCACCACCATAGCGGTAACGTTTGGGGCTACCTTGCCTTGTTTGGCAATGTGCGCCGCAGCGCGTAAATCTTCGATACGGCTGTTAGTACACGAACCGATGAACACGTGAGAAACCGGCACATCACCTAATTTCTCGCCGGCTTGCAGGCCCATGTACTGCAGAGCTTTGCGAGCCGATTCCTGTTCAACGCTGTCGGTGAAATCGTCCGGGCCGGGTACTGGCTCGTTAACGCCGATAACCTGGCCGGGGTTGGTGCCCCAGGTAACCTGTGGCGTGATATCTCTGGCTTCAAGCTCCACCACGGTATCAAACACGGCATCGTCGTCTGAATACAGTGTTTGCCAGTATTCAACAGCAGCATCCCAGTCGGCACCCTGCGGGGCAAACTCACGACCTTTAAGATAGTCAAAGGTAGTTTGGTCTGGCGCAATCATGCCTGCCTTGGCACCCGCTTCGATGCTCATGTTACAGATGGTCATACGCTCTTCCATCGATAAAGCTTCGATGGCTTCGCCGCAGTATTCAATAACATGGGCAGTGGCACCAGCGTGACCAATCTTACCAATGATGGCCAGAATGATATCTTTGGCGGTAATGCCTACCGCCAGTTTACCGTTCACTTTGATCTGCATGGTTTTGCCACGGCTTTGCTTAAGCGTTTGCGTAGCCAGCACGTGTTCTACCTGCGAGGTACCGATACCGAATGCCAGGGCGCCAAACGCGCCGTGGGTAGCCGTATGCGAATCACCGCATACGACTGTCATGCCGGGCAGGATTAAGCCCAGCTCAGGACCCATTACGTGGACGATCCCTTGTTTCTGGTGGCCTACAGGGAACAGCTTAACGCCGTGCTCTTCGCAGTTCTCGGCCAGGGTTTGCAGTTGCAGTTTGTTTTGCGGACCACAAGCATCCAGCGCCAGGCTGCGGGTAGAAATTGAGTGATCCATAGTGGCAAAAGTACGGTCCGGACGGCGTACTTTGCGGCCTTTTTCGTTCAGACCGGCAAAGGCTTGCGGACTCGTGACTTCGTGGATCAGATGTCGGTCGATGTAGATCAGGCTGTCATCACCCAACTGGCTGATGATGTGGGCCTGCCACACCTTGTCGTATAAGGTTTTAGCCATGAATAATTACGCCTGCCCTAAAATAGATTTAACAATGGCATCGCCAACCTGTGAGGTGGAGGCGGCCTGGTCGCGCTTGTCGGCGGGCAGTAGCTCACCGGTTAATATGCCGGCTTCCAGTACCTCTACTACCGCTTTATCAATAGCGTCGGCTGCGGCTGCCTGATTCAGACTAAAGCGCAGCATCATCGAAGCAGACAGGATCTGCGCGATTGGATTAGCGATACCCTGACCGGCGATATCCGGAGCAGAACCACCGGCTGGTTCGTACATACCGAAGCCTTCTTCGTTCAGGCTGGCAGAAGGAAGCAGTCCCATAGAACCGGTGATCATAGCGCATTCATCAGAGATGATGTCGCCAAACAGGTTAGAACACAGCATGACATCAAACTGAGCCGGGTTTTTGACCAGCTGCATGGTGGCGTTATCGATATAGATGTGGTCGAGAGCAACTTCGGGGTAGTCCTTGGCCACTTCTTCTGTGACTTCGCGCCAAAGGCGGCTGCACACCAGTACATTCGCTTTATCAACCGAGGTTACTCGCTTATCACGCTTCATCGCCGCTTCAAAAGCGCTTACGGCGATACGGCGGATTTCACGCTTGGAATAGCGCATGGTATCAAAAGCGTATTCTTCTTCACCTTCGCCGTCGCGGCCTTTCGGCTGACCGAAGTAAATCCCACTGGTAAGTTCGCGGATTACCAGTACATCTACACCGCTGGCGGCGATGTCTTTACGCAGCGGGGATAAGTCTTCCAGACCCGCATAAATTTTGGCCGGGCGCAGGTTACTGAACAAATCAAAATGGCTGCGCAGGGTTAACAGTGCCGCACGCTCCGGGCGCTGTTCCAGTGGCAGGGTATCCCACTTAGGGCCGCCAATAGAACCAAACAGAATGGCGTCGGCCTGCTCGCAGCCAAGCAGGGTTTTGGCTGGCAGCGCTTCACCTTCGGTATCAATGGCGTAACCGCCAACAGGATAAGCAGTACGGTTAAAGGTGATGGCAAACTTCTGTTCGATGGCATCCAATACTTTATTGGCTTCCTGCATCACTTCCGGGCCTATGCCGTCACCGGCAAGCACGGCAATGTTAAACTGGCTCATTTATACTCCTGCTACGCGTTCTTGTTGGTTCTTTTGCTGATCAATCTGGTCAGCAAGGTAGGTGTTGTTTAAAACGAAAATCAGTGCTTTAACACCGGCTTCAACGATATCTGTGGCCAGACCCAAACCGTGGAAACGGCGGCCCTTGTACTCAGTGATAACGCTAACCGACGCCAGCGCATCTGCACCTTCGCCTTTAGAATCTAATTTAAAGTCGACCACTTCCAGGTCATTGTGACCCAGCATCGACATAATGGCTTTGTACGAGGCATCCACCGGACCGTTGCCAGTCTCACAGCGGGTCACCAGTTCATCACCAATTTTCAGCTGCACGGTGGCGCTGGGGATAATTTCTTTCCCTGACGTGGCGTGCAAATAGGTTAACTGATAATGCGCCTGATCGTGTTTTTGTTGATCGAAAAACAGTAGCGCTTCTAAATCATAGTCGTAAACCTGGCCTTTTTTGTCGGCCAGATTCAAAAATGCCGAATAAATGGCTTCTAAATCGTAATCGGTATCTTTATAACCCAGCTCCTGTAAGCGGTGC
>JAYZXK010000500.1:0-5668 GCA_036141415.1 Pseudomonadota bacterium | reverse complement strand
TGCTTTGATTCAGCACACCCTGATCGTTTTGCAATACCGCACGAAAGTCTTTGGTGGTTAACAGGCTAGATACCACAATATTATTGCGCTTCATGGCGCGGGCGATTTCGGTGGAGGACAGCGAGGCATGCTTACCGCTTTTTTGCTGATACAGGTAGTCATCCAAGTCGAAGGGTTTGGCGATAAAACGGTAATTAACACCGGTGCCGTTTGAGCTTAAAACCGCCTGACACAGTTCGCCGTCGGCGCGGGTATATTCATAAATAATAAAAGATGACTGACGCGGCAGATACCAGCGTTCAAAACTATCGCGGGTTGCCGGTACTACCCGGCTTGGATACTCGCCGTAAAACACCGGGATCAAACGTTGTAGCGTAGTTTTACCCGAGGCGTTGGTTCCGCAGATGTTAGTGTGCCCGTCAAGCTTAAGTTCAACGACGCCCGGTAAGTGAGTGTCGATAAGGATAATTCGTTTAAGACCGGCCATAGGTTTCCTGTTTCTTAATTAGAACAATCTTCGCCGTGGTTGTTTGGTTTATTAACTGAAGATCCACTGCCAGCGCGGCTGATGGCTGACTTTATTGCACGGCGAAATTAACGCGTCAGTTTATTATGAAATTGAGCTGTTGCACAGGTTTGAGGGGGTCAGTTTTGGGCTCATGAGAAAAAATCGACACAATCGCGCATTATTTAATCAAGCTTTGTGGCACTACGGGTTTTCGGGTAGCGTATTTAACCAGAATGTCTGGTTTTCCCGATACTCAGGATCCGCTATTACCTCATCAAGCACCGAGTCGATGGCTTTTACCGCGCGCTTGCCCCAGGCATTGTTGGTACAACCGATGGCGCCAAATACAGGCTGCTCGCCGTGTTCCGTGGTTAGCACATAGGTTAGCGACTGGTTATTTTCTTTTATCGCGAAATAGCGCAGCACGCCGGGATAATCGAGCGTGTAGTGGATCCGTTCAAAGTCAATTTGTTTTAGCAATCGCAGGGGGCCCAATACGCCGGGTAAAGCGAGGACATTATTGTCTTCTTTATGAGTGTCAATGGCATTTTGTAACTCGTCAGGAAAACGCCGCGCGCCAGCAAAGCCAAATGTAAGCGAATCGTTATTGAGCAATTCTGCCAGTGACAGCGTTTCTGGAGGCGTTGGATATAATTCTGCCAACAGCTCTTTACGCAGGATGATACCCAGTGGCGGGTAGACGGTAGTTTTTTTGCTATAGACAAAACGGTCGGTATCCTGGCGCTTAATCATGCAGGGAAAACACAGGTTTTCCGTCCCATCGATTAATCGGTTTATTCTTGACTGCGGGTAAATATCTATGGTGGTTTCAAGCGGTGCCAGCCGGACATTGATTTTATCCACCAGCACATCACAAATACCGTAACCGGCATGATGACCATCCAGAATATGAAAAGGCGGTGACGGGTTTTTTATCCAGCGAATATCCGCCTGAGGTTGGGCGGGCGTTTCCTCAGCAGCCAGCGAGCTCTGACCGAACCACAGATCCACTGTGAGCATAGCAATCAACAATACAAGGTGATTAGTTCTTTCCATTTAACAAAAAGTAACCTGATTTCAGAAAACGGGTTAGGCAAGTATAGCCGCGGCTATGAGCTTTTCGCTGTCGGTAATGAAAACCGTTCAGTGATGAGGTAACGAAACCAATACGCCGAGCAGAATAATCACTCTGCTCGGCATTGTGTAGCTTACCGTGGTGGGAACATTCCGCCCATACCACCCGGGCCGCCGCCACCTGGTGGCATCATGCCTTTCATCTGGCGCATCATTTTCTTCATGCCACCGCCCGACATTTTCTTCATCATTTTTTGCATTTGAGTAAACTGCTTCAGCAACCGGTTTACGTCCTGAATTTGAGTCCCGGACCCCGCCGCAATTCGCCGTTTACGTGATCCTTTAATGACTTCAGGCTTTTCACGCTCAGCTGGCGTCATGGAATTGATGATGGCTTCCATCTGCACAAACTGCTTGTCGTTAGCCTGATCCTTAATTTTGGCGCTCATATTGCCCATACCCGGCAGTTTATCGAGCATACCCATCATGCCACCCATATTGCGCATTTGCTCAAGCTGCTCTTTAAAGTCCTGCAGGTCGAAGCCCTTGCCTTTTTGCACTTTCTTAGCAAGTTTCTGGGCCTTGTCTTTGTCGACTTTGCGCTCCACCTCTTCAATAAGGCTAAGCACATCACCCATGCCCAGAATACGAGAGGCAATTCGTTCCGGGTGGAACGGCTCGAGGGCATCGAGTTTTTCACCCATACCCAGGAATTTAATGGGCTTACCGGTAATCTTGCGTACCGATAGGGCTGCACCACCACGGGCGTCACCATCTGCTTTGGTAAGAATAACCCCGGTGAGCGGCAAGGCTTCGTTAAAGGCTTTGGCAGTATTCGCCGCATCCTGACCAGTCATGGCGTCTACCACAAACAGGGTTTCTACCGGTTTAACCGCCGCATGCAGGCCTTTAATTTCGTCCATCATGTCGTTATCGACATGCAAACGACCGGCGGTATCAACTAACAGCACATCAAAAAATTGCTTGCGCGCATCATCGATTGCATCGGTAACAATATCGATAGGCTTTTGCAAAATAGTGGACGGGAAAAACGTTACGCCCACTTCTTCAGCCAGGGTCTCCAACTGCTTGATAGCTGCCGGACGGTAAACGTCGGCACTGACCACCATGACCTTTTTCTTCTCACGTTCGGTGAGATACTTTGCCAGTTTACCTACTGAGGTAGTTTTACCCGCCCCTTGTAAACCCGCCATCAGTACCACGGCCGGCGGTTGTGTTGCCAGGTTCAGCTTTTCATTCGCTTCCCCCATAACCGCTTCCAGTTCAGACTGAACTATTTTAATGAAAACCTGACCCGGTTTAAGGCTCTTGGTGACTTCGGTACCTACGGCACGGGCCTTCACCTGACTAACAAATTCCTTAACAACCGGTAAGGCTACGTCTGCCTCTAGCAGTGCCATACGCACTTCTCGCAGCGTATCTTTGATGTTGTCTTCGGTCAGACGGCCGCGTCCGCTTACATTGCGAAGTGTCTGGCCGAGGCGTTCGGAGAGATTCTCAAACATAAATCAATAACCTGAAACAAAAAGTAATCGCTGAAGTATACCGAAATTTACGCTGTTTACGTAGGGGGGATTAACGATTTATCGCAATCAGGCAGACATCTGGTTGAATTCTTTGTTATTCTCACGTATCTATACGGATTTATTTATCATCAACGGGTTATCTACAACAAATGGCTACCTTGTTTGCGCTGTTGGCAGTTGCTGCCTATTTGTTTTCAGCGGTTTCGGTGACGGGGCGATTTTTTCATAATCAGGGGCCCAACCGCATGCTGTCGCTGAGCATTGCGGCACTGGCAGTGGTTTTTCACTCATTTTATCTGGGCGATGCCATACTGGCTGCGCAGGCCGGGCAGAATATGAGTATTACTAACGTACTCTCGCTGGTCGCCTGGTTAATTACCTTGTCGATGCTGGTTAGTAGCAGCCTGTTACCTAACACTATTTTATTACCCGTGGTCTTCAGTTTTTCAGCATTTACTGTTCTGGCCTCCATGTTTGTGCCGGTTAGCCATATTATGCACATCGACATGCGCCCTGGGCTGGTGATTCATATCACCTTGTCGCTGTTTGCTTACGGGGCGCTGGTGATTGGCTTCTTATATGCTTTGCAGATGTCTTATATTACCCATCAGCTAAAACACAAAGGCGCGGGATTATTACACTCTTCACTGCCTCCGCTCATGCTGGTTGAGTCAATCTTATTCAAGCTAATTTTGCTGGGCACCATTTTATTGGTTATTGCGCAGTTTAGTGGCTTTATCTTCCTGGATAACATGTTTGGTCGCGGTTACATCCATAAAACGGTATTATCCATTGCCGGTTTAATTGTGTTTATTGTACTGCTGGTTGGCCAGAAACTCTGGGGCTGGCGGGGGAAACAAGTCATTTCATTAACCGTAGTTGGCGTAATTCTGCTTTCTCTGGCTTATTTTGGCAGCCGGTTTGTTAGCGAAGTACTCATATAGTCGCATTCACCGAATAAACACTTGAAACCACGTAGCTGACTGTCTACATTGGTGGTTCTAATCAGTACAAGGGATTCCTTAGTTGGACGACATATCTACCAGTGCACTGCTGATTGCACTGGGCATTTTGATTGCACTTTCAGCCTATTTTTCCAGTTCGGAAACTGGAATGATGTCTATCAATCGTTACCGCTTAAAGCACCTTCAGGGCGAAGGGCACCGCGGGGCTAGCCGGGTCCAGAAACTCCTCGATCGTCCGGACCGCTTGATTGGTTTGATCCTCATCGGTAATAACCTGGTCAATATAGCCGCTTCAGCGATAGCAACTATTATATGTACCCGCTGGTTTGGCGAATACTGGGCGGTGTTTGCCACCACTATTGGCCTGACAATTATCCTGCTGATTTTTGCTGAAGTGACGCCCAAAACCCTGGCCGCACTGTACCCGGAGAAGATTGCCTTTCCCAGCTCGCTGATCCTGTCGCCGTTACTGAAAGTCCTGTACCCTTTTGTTGCCTTTATTAACGGTATCACCAACGGCATTCTGGCTATACTGCGTATCAGGCCCCATGACGGTGCCGGCGACTCCCTTAGCCGGGAAGAGCTCCGAACGGTGGTATATGAAGCCGGTACCATGATCCCTAAAAAGCACCAGGACATGCTGGTTAGTATTCTGGATCTGGAAAACGTTACCGCCGAAGACATTATGGTGCCGCGCAGTGACATAGTTGCCATTGATATTAATGACGACTGGAAAATCATTCAGAAACAGCTCACTACGGCACAACATACCCGCGTATTGCTATACCGCGACAGCATTGATGACGCGGTTGGTTTTGTGCACGTGCGCGATGCCCTGCGCTTGTTATCTAAAGATCAATTTACCAAAGCGTCGCTGCTGCGCGCAGTAAGAGAAATCTATTTTGCACCTGAGTCTATTCCACTGCATACGTTAATGTACCAGTTTCAGGCCGAGAAAGAACGGATTGCCCTGGTCGTTGATGAATACGGCGATATTCAGGGTTTAGTCACCCTGGAAGATATTCTGGAAGAAATTATTGGTGACTTCACCACTACCAATCTGCCCGATCACAGTAAGGAAGTATCCATTCAACAGGATGGCAGTGTATTGGTCGATGGCAGTGCCAATATTCGTGAGTTAAATAAAGAGATGGACTGGAGTTTTCCTACCGAGGGCCCGAAAACCCTAAATGGTTTGATCCTGGAATACCTGGAAGAGATTCCGGAGAGCAATGTTAGCCTGCGCTTAGCCGGATACCCAATTGAAATTATTGATATTAACGAAAATATGATTAAAACCGTGCGGGTGATGCCTGAGTATTACCGGGAAAGCACTCCTCCCCCTAACGAGTAATCTTTCGCTTGGCCAGAGCTTTCGCTTTGGCTGCAGCCACCTTGGCCGACAAATCACTTAATTTGCCCATTAGCTGGGTTAGCTCTTCGTCTTCGTGCAGGTCTGCCTCCTCAACATGACGCTGAAGCGATTTACGCAACTGTTCAGGGATCGACTGGCCGGACATACTCTCTCAAATAATAGATTCACTACAGGCTCTATATCGGAAAGCATCGGGATT
>JAYZXK010000499.1:0-5831 GCA_036141415.1 Pseudomonadota bacterium | reverse complement strand
TTTGCATCACGGCAGCACGCTGGCCAGGCTCGGTACGAACAATAATATGCTGATAGGTTTCGGCTTTAATGTAGGGGAAAATCACCACGTTATCCGGGCGGTCGTCTTTTAGCCACGGGCCTTTCATCTTATCGACAATACCGATAATTTTGAACGGCTTGTCACCCATGTACATGAGTTTTCCCAGCCCGTCGCCATCTGGGTAAGCTTCCATGGCAAAGGTCGACGAGACAATGGCCACGTTAGGGACTTTATCCGGATCCTGAGTCACGATCACTTCGTCAGGGGCAAAGTTACGCCCTTCCTGAAGCTTAACGCCCAGGGTATTAAGCATGTGATCGTCACCAAACAGATATCCAGCACGAACGTTCCGGCCTGGCTCTGGCGCTGGCTTCAGGCCCATCCCCGAGGCGCTGCCGGAACCGCTTAGCGGTACTGCATTACTGAGCGCAGCATCCACCACGCCAGGCAGGTTACGCAGCAAGGTTTCGTCTTCCTCAAACTGCTGAGACAAATCCCGATCCTTGCCGTAGGTCATTACGGTTATAGAGAAGATATCCTGCTCCGGATAACCGGTTTCCTGCTGCAGGTACGTCATCCGATCCTGAATGATAAAGGCCGCATTACTGACAATTGCCGTGGTAATGGCGATTTGAATCAGTAGCAGGATCGCTCCCACTTTAGAGCGGCGCAGTGCATTGATAATGGGTTTAATTTCTAACATCGTGCAGCTCCTATTGGGTTTTAAGGTAAGTGGCGGGTGTGGTTCGGCAAACCAGCCAGGCAGGATAAAGGCCTGCAATCACACAGGCGGAGATGGCTATCACCGGTGCCGATAGCAGCATAGTAAGATCCATGGTGGCCAGCGGTGAGTAGTACTCCTGAGTGAGGCGTACGCCCCATAAGCCCAATTGAGCGATACCGATCCCCATCAGGCCGCCTATCAGGCCTAACATGGACACTTCAATAATGTGCTGCAAAAAGACCTGACGCTTGCTGGCGCCTAATGCACGGCGAACACCCACTTCCGGCGCCCGGCGCATAAACTTGGCCAGTAGCAGTCCCAGAATATTGGCCAGACAAACAGCCAGAAACATAAAGCTCAATGCTACCAGTACCTCATTGTCTTCAGACACCACATTGCGGTAATCGAGCCACGCATTCACATCGCGCAGTCCGTATTCGAGTTGTTCGCGATTAAAGCGGCCAAAATTTTGCTGTTCCGCCATGTAGCTCATCAGATAATCGCCGTACTGACTGACTGCGGCCTCATCCTCAAGCTGCACCCAAAACTGCAGCCAGAAGATTTCAGACTGGCGTTTATCCTTCATAGAACGGATATTCTCAAATTTCCAGCCGTTGCTGTTACCCCAGGTATTAATGTCCATGGCCGCAATCAGGCTAAAGGGAATATAAATACTTTCCTGACTGTTAAAGGCGCCGTTATTCACGTCGTAAAACTTCATATGCGTTTGCCAGGGGGCAATGACACCAACGATCCGAAAGCTGGTATCGTCGAGATTGATTTGTCTGCCTACAGAGTTCTCGCCGCCAAACAGCTTTTGGTTAAGTTCTTCACTGATCACGGCAACCGGGCTGGCTGCATCGGCCTGTTCCTGAGTCCAGGCGGAGCCGTAGATGAATGACAAATCAAACAGGGTAAAGAAGTCACTGTGAGTCACCCGGGTATTTTGAATAAACGGGCGAATCTCCGAGTTGTCCATGTGCACCGTAAAGCCGGTTCTCAACATCGCTGCCTTGTACTGAGGAAAGGGGGCTTCGGCCAGATTTTTGGCATCCTGATAAGTTAACTGATACGGCAGGTTATCCTCAGACCAGGTATCTTCGCCGTCGTCCATGGTTTGTAACTGAGGATGAAATAAGCGGCTGCTTTTGTGTTCAATAGGATCCATCGACATCATGTGATAAACCGACAAACTGGTCATGGTAATGCCGATGCCCAGGGCAATGGCCAGCACCATTAAAAAGCTTACCAGCGGGGTGCGGCGCAGGCTGCGCCAGCCTAAATCTATATAATGCAGGAACATATCAGCCTCCTACCACCTGGCGATCGGTCTGGCCGGCAACGCCCTGATACAGGGTTAAATCGGCCACCTGACCGTCAACAATCTGGATGTTGCGTGGCGCCCGGCGGGCCAGTTCAGGGTCGTGGGTTACCATCACAATGGTAGCCCCATCGCGGTTAATTTGTTCCAGCAGTTCCATGACCTGACGGGCCATAAGGCTGTCGAGATTACCGGTTGGCTCATCGGCCAGTAAGAAACGCGGCTCACCGGCCAGTGCCCGGGCGATGGCTACACGTTGCTGCTGTCCGCCTGAAAGCTGCTGAGGAAGGTGCTTAGCACGGCTGCCGAGGCCAACCTGTTCAAGGCAGGACTCAATCCGCTTTTTACGCTCTGCTGCCCTGATACCGCGGTAGCGCAGTGGTACTTCAACATTCTCGTATAAGTTCAGGTCGGGAATAAGATTAAAGCCCTGAAAGATAAAGCCAATTTTCTGGTTGCGTAGATCGGCGCGCTGATTGTCGGATAAGCCGCCCACATTGACGTCGTCCAGCAAATATTCGCCACTGGTATAAGGCTCGAGCATGCCGGCAATGTTTAAAAACGTGGTTTTGCCGGAGCCGGATGGGCCGGTCACTGCAATGAACTCGCCTTCTTTAACCTCCAGGTCAAAATCTCTTAAGGCGTGGGTCTGGACCATCTCGGTTTGATAAACTTTGCTCACATTCTTCATTATTAACATGGGTATTCCTTTCAGTTAAGTACGCTGGTTGGCCGCAAGGCTTAACGTAATAAAATGGATTCGGCTTGTTCAAAGCCCTGATAGCTGGACACAATGATCTGATCGCCGGGCATGGCGCCGGTCAGGATCTCTACTTCACGCATGCTGGTTGCGCCGGTTTCAATATCGATTCGGCTCGCTACGTCGCCGTTAAGTTTGTAGGCAACATAGCCCCCGGATTGTAGGAAGCTGCCGCGACGTACCTTGAGCACATCATTGCGATTTTCCAACAGTACCCGGGCCGAGACCTGCTGGTTCTGACGAATCTGGTTAAGGCTACTTTGATCAAAGCGTACCCGGGTAGTCACTTCCCGCTCGGCTACTTCCGGCGAAATTGCCGACAGTTTACCCATCACGGTCTGACGACCAATTTTCAGCTCAACATCCATACCCAGTCCCAGCTCATTAGCAAAGCTTTCGGCGACGTTTATTTCTGCTTCATAAGCGGTGAGGTCCACCAGTGTCATCAGCGGTTGATTGGCAGTTACCAGAGAGCGTCCGGTAACAAACAGGTTGCCTACTACCCCTTCAACACTGGCCTCTATGATCAGGTTACCGACTTTACGTTGCAGCTCATCAACAACCAGCTGCTGCCTGGCCAGGGTATTCTCGGCCGCCTGTACTTCAAAGGCCAGTGTATCTTTGGCCAGCGCGACTTCCTGTTCCGCGTGGGTAACGGTGAGTCTGGCGCGGGCCAGCTCATCTTCTGCCTTTTCATAGTCAATCTGACTGATGATATTGGTTTTAATCGACTTGTTGGCGCGGCGGCTTTCGCGCTCTGCAGCTTTGAGCTCTACTTTGGCTAAGTCCAGTTGCTTATTCAACTGCAGGGTCTGGCGGCGGGCATCCAGTGATTTGCGCGCCAGCTCACCTTCCAGTCGTGCCAGTTCAGAGCGTTCCTGCTGCAACTGGTTTTGCAGTTGCGGGCTGTCTACCCGGGCTATTTGCTGACCTTTACTTACCGTATCTCCGGCTCTTACCAGGAGTGTTACCAGTCCTTCTTCCGGGCTGTACACCTGAGGCGCATTGGCGGCCACAATGCGGCCGGTAGCAGCAATATCACGAACTAAATCACCGCGTTCTACCGTAGCAATTTGCACGCTGGCCCGATCCACAGATTTCGCTGCCGACTCTGTGTTAAGAATGGCGTGAGCAGACAGAGCAACGGCAATCAGTGCTACTGCGATAATAACTAAGCGTTTAATGCTGTTACGTCGTTGGGGCATAACAACGGAATCCTGGGCGCTGGTATCCTTGATCATTTCAGGCCACCAAATTTCATCGACTCCAACAGGGTAATGCATGCTGCGGTAATCAGTATCATTGCGGGTACGGCAAGAAAATGAATTAGTAACATAGGGAGTTCCTCCTCGAACAGTTACCAGGACAGATACCAGATGTGTGCCATTTTTTAAGTATATGTTTTATATTGTTTTTGTTGTTTTCATGTGTCCGTTTAATAAATGCCGGACACTTTAAGTGTCCGGGGGCGGACACCTTCGTACATTTAATATGGGCGTTCGTTTTGTGTACAGAAATCCGTTACACTGGAACAGTGGGTTGCCAGGTACGGGAATGTGCAGAGGCAGAGGGTGCTCATCGCCGCAGTGGCCTCTAAAGCTGCAACTAAGCCACTGCCAGAGGACGAGCTAAAAAAGCTGAAAAAATTAAACGAAATATTTATCCTAATTTGATGTGGTAAATTAAATTGATTTTTTCGCGGTGATAAATTTGCAAGGTGTTAATTATTAAGCGCTGCAGCGCTGTTTTAATAATTGTCACTGTTAAAATCATGTAAATACAAAAATTTCGTTTTCTGTGGTTTGGGTAGTTAAAAATAGGATGTTTATCCTATTATATTCACTATTTGGGATATGTATCTCACTTTTGTGAAAAAAGTTGTTTGATCTTCCCGGTGCCTTCGATATAGTCCGCGTACACGACAACCAAGGTCAATTTACAATCGACTTTCAGTGATTGTCAGCCAAGCAGTTTGCTTTAACTAATTCATTGAATTACTTAAATGATTAGTTTGAATTAATGATCCAACAGGAGATAACACCGTGAAGATGATGTCGGGCGCCGCCATGGTGGTGGAAGCGCTAAAAGATGTAGGAGTTACACATGTATTCGGTTACCCGGGTGGTGCCGTTCTTGACATTTATGATGCATTATTTGCTCAGGATGATGTCAAACATGTCCTCGTGCGTCATGAACAGGCAGCTGCCCATATGGCAGATGGTTATGCGCGTTCGACAGGTAAAACCGGTACCGTCCTCGTCACTTCAGGCCCAGGTGCTACCAATACCTTAACGGGTATTGCTACAGCCTATATGGATTCGATCCCTATGGTTATCCTGTCTGGTCAGGTGCCATCGATGCACATCGGTGAAGATGCCTTCCAGGAAACCGATATGGTGGGTTGCTCACGACCAATCGTAAAACATAGCTTCCTGGTTAAGCGGGCTGAGGATATTCCTGACGCTATTGCGAAAGCCTATTACATTGCTAATACTGGCCGACCAGGCCCGGTAGTGGTTGATTTACCCAAAGATATCGTAAACGTTATGGAAGAGCATCCGTATGTTTTCCCAACCGACGTTTCTATGCGATCTTATAATCCAACCGTACGCGGTCATATGAAGCAGGTGAAAAAAGCTGTTGCTTCACTTAAAAAAGCCGAGCGTCCGGTACTTTATGTAGGCGGCGGTGCTATCACGGCGGAAGCGTCTGGCTTAGTTACTCAACTGGCTGAGTTATTACAAGCGCCGGTAACCTGTACGCTGATGGGGCTTGGGGCTTTCCCTGGCACTCACGAGCAGTTCGTTGGTATGCTGGGCATGCATGGTACGCTTGAAGCCAACAAAACCATGCACAATTCAGACTGCATTTTAGCGCTGGGTGCCCGTTTTGATGACCGTGTTACCAATAACGTTGAAAAATTCTGTCCGCATGCGGATATCATTCATGTGGATATTGACCCGGCGTCGATTTCTAAAACAGTGAATGCCCATATTCCGGTTGTT
>JAYZXK010000498.1:0-2799 GCA_036141415.1 Pseudomonadota bacterium | reverse complement strand
GGCAGCACGGTTAAAGCGGGACAGAAAATTCTGGCGCTGGGCTCATCCGGCCCACACTCTAATGGTTACTCATTAATCCGTAAGATCATCGAAGTCAGTGGTGCCGATGTAAATGCCGATCTGAACGGCTCACCGGTTATCGACCAGCTGCTTGCCCCAACACGCATTTACGTAAAGTCGGTACTCAAGTTACTCGAAAGCATGAAGGTCGCAGCCATCTCGCACATCACCGGTGGCGGCTTCTGGGAAAATATCCCGCGCGTACTGCCTGACGACAAAAAAGCCGTAGTAGATGCCAACAGCTGGCAATGGCCCGCGGTATTCAACTGGTTGCAGGACAACGGTAACGTAGAAACTCACGAAATGTACCGTACCTTTAACTGCGGTGTTGGCCTGATCCTGGTAGTAGACGAGCAGGATGTGGATGCGGCCCTGGCTGTATTAAACGACGCCGGTGAAAAAGCCTGGCTGTTAGGCGAAATTGCCGATCTGGACGGCGAAAACCAGGTTGAGATCAATTAGTCACATGAGTACAACACCTAACATTTGCGTCATGATCTCAGGTAATGGCTCTAACCTGCAGGCCATTATCGATTGGGTAGAGGCCGGTAAAATCAATGCGAATATTGCCTGTGTGATCTCAAACCGCCCTGACGCATATGGTCTGGAACGAGCCCGCAATGCGGGCATCGAAGCCATCTGTTTGGATCACAAACAGTATGAAGACCGCGAAACCTATGATCAGGCCTTACTGACCACCCTGGACAGTTATCAGCCTGATTGCGTTGTGCTGGCCGGCTTTATGCGCATTCTCACCAGTGAGTTTGTTGAACATTTTAGCGGCCGCCTATTGAACATTCACCCATCTTTGTTGCCCAAGTATAAAGGGTTAAATACGCATCAGCGTGCACTGGACAATGGTGACGATGAACACGGCCTGAGTGTTCATTTTGTGACGCCCGAGCTTGACGGCGGGCCTGTCATCATTCAATGTAAAGTCCCGGTGTTTGAAGATGATAACGCCGATGCCCTCGCCCAACGGGTGCAGGAGCAGGAACGTAGTATTTACCCGCTAGTGGTTCACTGGTATTGCAGTGGCCGGCTTAAAATGAACAACAATAAGGCATTATTAGATGGTAAAGTTCTTCCGGACAACGGTTACGCGAACGACTAAATCTCTGGCCCTGACGCTGCTGTCAGGCTTTATATGTGTGTCGGCACTGGCCGACACCACCTCATCAGACTCCACCAATCTAATCACCCCCTTTGAAGCCGTTTATTACGCTTACAAATGGGACGATAATCTGGGCTCCGCCAAAATTTCACTGGAAGAATTATCCGAAGGTCTTTATTCACTGACCTATCAGTCTAAAGTCTCTAAATTCTTTTTGTCGGATAAACGCTTTGAACACTCCATATTTATGGTTGAGGGCGATCACCTGGTGCCGCAGCAGTATAACTACTCACGCACCGGCACCGGCCCCGACAAAAGCCTGAAAGTGGAGTTTCCCGGTGACGATGGCGGGCAGATCCAAATTACCAATGATGACGAAACTTACACACTGCCCTGGCAAGGCGAACTGGACAACCAGCTGTACCGCCTTGATGCGCCTATCCGGCTATCCCGTGGGGTAGAAAGCTTAAGCTATGATTTTATTAATTACCGTGGCCAGCAGCGCCATTACGGTATGCGCGTACTCGGTAAAGAAACCGTTGATTTACCCTATGGTAAAATTGAAGCCATTAAAGTCGAAATTGTACGCGAGTCGAAAAGCCGCTATACACTGGCCTGGTTTGCACCGGATTTAAACTACCAGTTGGTGCGTTTACAGCAATTTAAAGACGGTGACGAACAAGGCGACTTACGCTTAAAAGCCTTTTCGACCAAACGCAGCGATTAATCTTTTTGTGGCATGCCATAACGCATGCCACCTTCATACCTTACGGATATTCTAGCCTGTCATACCATTCGTCATTATTTAATGACACTGCCATAGCCAGTTGTCATCGTACTATAACTTGATTTTTCGCCGCAGCGAGGATAGCTTTAAGGTATCTGGTCAGACCTCAAAACAGAGTACTTGGACGAGGAGAACTAATGTCTGATTTTATTTGGGTGTTACTGGTAATACTGTCACTGTGTGTGGCCGCCTATCAACGCCTGCCCCTAATGAATGCTATTATTGTTGCAGGCGGCGTACTGTTAGTTGGTACTATTTTTGGTTCCTTAGGGCTGCTTAGCTGGCTCGTGTTTATTGTAGTTATGGCCCCTTTTGCGGTGTCATCCATCCGTATCCCTTACCTCACCAAGCCAATGCTGGCCTTTTATCGCAAGGTTATGCCGGAGATGTCGACCACCGAACAGGAAGCCATCGACGCCGGTACCGTGTGGTGGGACGGCGAGATTTTCTCTGGTCGTCCTGACTGGCAAAAATTACATGACATTCCTATGGGCCGCCTGACGTCTGAAGAACAAGCGTTTCTCGACGGACCGGTAGACAAAGTCTGTAGCATGATTGACGAATGGCAGGTTAACCACAAAGACGCCGATCTGCCCCCGGAGGTCTGGGCTTACCTGAAAGAACACAAATTCTTCGCCATGATCATCAAAAAAGAATTCGGTGGCCTGGAGTTTTCTGCGTTTGCCCAGTCCCGTGTTATTCAGAAGCTGGCCGGCACCAGCGCGGTGCTTTCAAGTACGGTTGGGGTACCTAACTCGTTAGGGCCGGGTGAACTCCTGCAGCATTACGGTACTGAAGCGCAAAAGAATCACTATCTGCCGCGCCTCGCCAGTGGCGA
>JAYZXK010000497.1:0-6449 GCA_036141415.1 Pseudomonadota bacterium | reverse complement strand
ATAATCATTGCTCGATGGCACGTTGTCCATCACACCCGGGCAAGGGTTGTATTTTTGTAATGTCCAGTTGCACCCAGAACTTTGCAGCATAATGTCTGACATCACTTTGGGGTCGAGGCCATTAGCAATGGCCAGTTGCAGTGCTTCGGACGTGCCTGCCATCAGGACCGATAGCAACATATTGTTGCAGACTTTGGCTATTTGCCCGGCCCCCAGATCACCGGCTCTGAACAGGTTTGCCCCCATCATCGACAGCACCGGCCTTGCCCGTTCAACATCCGCTTCCTTACCGCCCATAATAAACGTCAGCGTGCCGGCAGCTGCACCGCCAACGCCACCGGAAACCGGCGCATCAATAAAGGCAATGCCTGCCTGCTTAGCCTGTTCTCCCACTGCTATTGCGCTTTGCGCATCAATGGTACTGCAGTCGATGAGTAACGCGCTTTTATCAACATGAGCCAGCAAACCGTCTTCGCCCAGATAAAGGGATTTAACATGAGCAGCGGCGGGTAACATGGTTACCACTACATCAGCGCCAGCCACCGCTTCCTGCGGTGAGCCCGCTTTGTGAGCACCGGCAGCTACCAATGCTTCAACCGCTTCCGGCATCAGATCGAACACCGTAACATGCTGATTATGCTTTAACAGGTTGCGGGCCATTGGGCCGCCCATATTACCCAATCCGATAAAGGCAATTTGTGTCATGATTATTCTCCGGATAGTGTTAGCGGGGATTGTTCCCAGGGGCTGGTAAAATGTAGCTCAACAACGTCTTCGGGGACGCTGTCTACATCGGCAAAGCGCCATTTGGGCTGTTTATCCTTGTCGATAAGTAACGCCCTGACGCCTTCGGCAAATTCGCCTGACTCGGCGCAGCGACAGGACATAATGAGTTCCATCTGGAAACATTCAGCCAGAGTGAGTGACTGTCCACGCCGGGTTTGCTGCCAGACCAGATGCATGGTAATCGGCGAGCCATTACGCAGCGAATGCTGCGCTTTACTCAGCCACTCATCCTCAGCAGACGGCATGGCAAGTATCGCTTTTACCGCCTCACTGGCGCTTGTGCAGCCCTGCAGGGTCTTATCTATACTGTGCTGATGAGCGGCTAGTTGTGCTTCAGGCCGCTCATCGGCGCTCAGTTGATAACGCTCACACAGCTTGTCTAACTGAGCCGTCACCTGCCCATCCTGCCACTGAGTGTCACCAAGCGCTTGTAGCAGTGAAGGCAAAAACTCATTAGCCATGATGTAGTCGCCTAAACCAATAAACAGTCCGTCAGCAGCGTTTAACGACGCTCCGGTCAGCCCGGCGAATAACCCGCTCTGACCTGGCGCGCGGGACAGAAAATAGCTTGCCCCGACATCGGGATACAAACCAATGGTGATTTCAGGCATTGCCAGCCTGGATGAAGCGGTCAATAACCGGTGGCTGGCACCAGCCAGCAGGCCGATACCACCGCCCATCACAATCCCTTCACCCCAGGCAATAATGGGTTTATCGTAGGTATGAATGGTGTAATCAAGACGGTATTCAGTGGCAAAAAATTCAGTGATAAACGACGGGATCTGATTAGCCGCCGACTGCATAGCCTGATACATGGAGACAATGTCGCCGCCAGCACAAAATGCCTTGGGGCCACTGCCGCTTATCACCACCATTAACACGGAGTCATCCGTTCGCCAGGCATCCAGTTGCTGCTGCATCGCCATGGCCATATCCAGATCCAACGCGTTAAGCGCCTTTGGCTTATTTAACTGCAGATGACCAATCTGGCGTCCACAGCGGGTCGGAATAAGACTGCTCTGTAGTTTATCTGTCACCGTTTTCTCCTAAACAAGTTCGCTACCTTCCTGCAGCACGCTTCGACTGATAATTAAGCGCATAATTTCGTTGGTACCTTCGAGAATCTGATGGACCCGAACGTCCCGCACATGGCGCTCCAGCGGGTATTCTTTAATGTACCCGTAGCCACCATGGATCTGCAGTGCTTCGTTACACACCGTAAAGCCTACATCGGTTGCAAAACGTTTTGCCATGGCACAATAAGCCGTGGCCTGGGGATCCTGCTCATCAAGCTTGAAAGCGGCCAGCCGCACTAGCTGCCGGGCCGCAACCAGTTCGGTTGCCATATCGGCCAGTTTAAATTGCAGCGCCTGAAATGCTGCCAGAGGCTTACCAAACTGTTGTCGTTCATGCATGTAGTCACGGGCGGTATTTAACGCCTGTTGCGCCGTACCAATAGAACAGGTAGCAATGTTAATCCGGCCCCCATCGAGCCCTTTCATGGCAAAAGTAAAACCCTGACCTTCCTCACCGAGTAAATGACTGGCCGGAATGCTGACATTATCAAAGGTAATCATTCTGGTGGGCTGAGCATTCCAGCCCATTTTTTCTTCTGGCTTACCGTAGCTGATACCCGCAGCGTCTGCTGGTACTGCGAACGCAGAAATCCCTTTCGCACCATTATTGGCTGTGCGCGCCATCACTATGAGTAAGTCGGTGCTGCCTGCCCCGGAAATAAAGACTTTGCTGCCAGAAAGCACGTAGTGATCGCCCTGCCGCTCTGCTTTGGTGGATAAGCTGGCTGCATCTGAACCGGCACCAGGTTCGGTTAAACAATAGGAAGCCAGCTTATTGCCACTAACCAGATCCGGTAACCAGGTTTCTTTCACCGACGCCTGGCCATAAGACGCCAGCATCCAGGTGGCCATATTATGAATCGTTAGCATGGCCGTGGTGGCAGTACAGCCCATAGCCAGCTGTTCAAAGATTATCGATGCGTCGAGGCGGCTGAGTCCCAGTCCGCCATCTTCTTCTGGGGTATAAAGCCCACAGAACCCCAGTTCACCGGCCTGACGTAACGTGTCTACCGGAAAGGTGTGGTCTTTATCCCACTGCGCGGCGTATGGTGCCAGAGCCTGTCTTGCAAACTGGGCTGCCACATCAGCAAAGGCTTGTTGGTCTTCGTTTAGATTAAAATCCACTGACTGTCTCCCTAGCGTAAATTAATCGTCAGGTTCGGGCCAGCGGGAATGCTGTCTTCCGGCCAGCGCGAAGTGATGGTTTTGGTTTCAGTATAAAAACGTACAGCCTGCTTGCCGTAAGCATGCAGATCGCCGAAGAAGGAGTTTTTCCAGCCGGTAAACGAGAAGAATGGTAGTGGTACGGGAATGGGTACATTAATACCTACCTGACCCACACTGACTTCAGACTGATATTTACGCGCGGCAGCACCACTGGCGGTGAAAATCGAAGTACCGTTACCGTATGGATTGTCATTAACAATAGCCAGCGCTTCATCCAGTGAATCTACACACAGGCAGCACAGTACCGGGCCAAAGATCTCTTCCTGGTAAATGCGCATAGTGGTCGTCACATCACTGAATACCGTGGGGCCAATCCAGTGACCTTGTTCGTAGCCTTCCACCGTGCATTCTGAGCCATCTACCAGACAGGTAGCGCCTTCTTCTTTGCCAGACTGAATGAGACCCAGCACGCGCTCTTTGGCAGCATTGCTGATAAGCGGCCCGAAGCCGGCTTCTTTATCATCCCATACGCCGGGTTTAACTTCTGCTATAGCATTGGCCAGTTCGTCAATCCACTGTTGTGCATCGCCAACAAATACAGCTACCGAAATAGCCATACAGCGCTGCCCGGCAGCGCCTACGGAAGCACCAACCAGGTTATTGATCACATGCTGTTTGTTGGCATCAGGCATGACTACGGTATGATTCTTGGCACCGGCAAAACACTGGGCGCGTTTCATATTGGCCGTGGCGGTCTGATAAACATGTTTACCTACCGGTACTGAGCCAACAAATGAAACCGCTGCGATATCCGGGTGATTAAGCAATTGGTCAACCCGCTCGCGACCACCGTGTACTACATTCAGCACACCGGCCGGTGCGCCGGCTTCCATGAACAACTCAGCCAGCAATACCGGTGTTTGTGGATCCTGTTCGGAAGGTTTAAGCACAAAAGTGTTGCCACACACCACCGCAAGCGGGAACATCCATAATGGGATCATGGCCGGAAAATTAAACGGCGTAATGCCCAGGCAAACACCGAGAGGCTGAATAACGCTGTACGTATCAATGCCCCGGGCAACGTTTTCTACCGTTTCGCCCATCATCATGCTGGGCGCGTTCATGGCCTGTTCAACCACCTCAATACCGCGCCACACATCGCCCATGGCGTCATCAAACACTTTGCCGGTTTCACTGGCAAGGACTTTAGCAATACGTTCCTGCTCACGCTTGAGGATGGCCTGATAACGCATCATTACCCGGGCACGTTCTGTTACCGGCACATTTTTCCAGCTGTTAAAGGCGTTTTTAGCGGCAGCTACTGCTTGTTCGGTTTCTTCTGCTAATGCATCTGGTACGCGGGCGATTACGTCGCCGCTGGCAGGATTGGTGACATCAATCATGTGTTGACTGGCGGATAATCTGAATTCGCCATCAATGAGTAGTTTAACGTTTTGCATGACCGTTTCTGTGTTGTGACTATTATCCTAACGCTATAACATGACTCCCTTTACGTAAACGTAAGCACGTATGAATTCTACCTTAACAATGTAAATAATTTGTGACATTGTTACCCGCACCTATACCTATTATTGAATTTACGCTTTTATTTTAGGTCCCTGCTGATATGCTTAACTCAGGTAACACTGACGAACGCGGTAGATGAATGGTGCAAAAAATCAGAGTCGCAATTATTGAAGATAATGCGACGGCCCGGGCCACCATTCGTAGCCATTTGATTACCATGGGTAATCTGGAGGTGGCGAGTTTCAGCACCGGCAGTGAGTTAAAAAATGTGCTGCGCAAGCAGCATTTCGAATTATTAATTTTTGATTTTCATCTTGGCCAGCGCCGCAACGGTGTTGAATGGGTGCAGGCCCTGCGACAGGCTGATTTTATCCGGCCGAGTACCGGCATCATTTTTCTGACCGCCGACAGAATGCCTCAGACCATTGGCCAAATTATCGACATCCACCCTGACCTGCTGTTACTCAAGCCCTACACCATTAATTCGCTACAACGCGGACTTAAACATTACCTGGAATATCGCGAGCAAGCCAATAAAGCGCTGATTTACCTTGATGACGGTTACTGCGACCGGGCGATTAGTCAGATTCAACAACAACTTCAGGCACCGCTGTCGGCCAGACTGCGCTCCGACCTGGAAAAACTTCAGGCCAGACTGCTATTACAGGTTCACCAGTATGCCGAGGCGCTCGATATTTATCAGCGGGTGCTACAGCAATCCGATAAGGTACTTTGGGCCCAGTGGGGCAAATTAAAATGTCAGTTTTTAATGGGTAACTGGCCGGATTGCCAGGAATCACTGGATGCCATGCTCGATACTCTGCTGACCCGCGACAAAGCCTTTGAATGGCTGGCGTGTTTGTCTTTCGAGCAAGCGGCTTATGAAAAAACCGAATACTATTTGGATCACATTCAGGACAGTGAACTCAGCCTACCGGCTACGCGCCTGAAAACCATGACCTACCAGAAGCAAAACCGGATAATAGAAAGTATCGATTTACTGCAAAAAAAGCGTGAATATAACCGCTCAACCAAAGAGCGTTTCGATGAATTTACTTTCGAACTGGCCGAATTTTACCTGAGTATTGCCCAAAACAGTCCGCTGAATAACCGCGGTGAAAGTCTCACTCAGGCCAGAAAACTGGCCGGAGTAGCGGCGCGCAGCCAGGGCGATTCGCTGGTCAGACAGCGCCACGATTATTTACTGGCCTACAGCTATGTGCTGGAAGATCAGGGTGAAAAAGCCAGAAGTCTCACTCAACGTGAACACATGCAGGTATTTAATCGCAGTTCTGCAAACACGTTAATTACAGCTGCCAGAGTGTTTAGTGCCCTGGGCAATGAAACCCAGGCGTTGTATTTACTTGATATGGCAAAAGTAAAAAGTGAGCTGGGCGAAATGCCAGCTGAACAACAAACACTGCAAAGCCGGTTATTGAATGCTGAGAAGGAATCAGGTCTGGCTCACAGCCGTGCTGATGTCTTCAACGAGCAAGGCCAGCAACTGTTCGTTAAAGAAGCATATCAGGAAGCGCTTGCCGCGTTCTATCACGCCCTGCAATTACGCCCGGCGCTGCCGGCGATTGCCCTGAATATGCTGCAAACTCTGCTGGTTGAACAACAAAGTAGCTATCGCAGTATTTTACTGAATGATTTGGTGCGGCAAATTGATCACAGTGAATTATCGGAAGCCAACCAACAGCGTTTTGCCAGATTACAAAAGAAATACCCGCAAATTAATGAGGTATTGAAGGCAGCAACTCACGCCAGCGCCGCCAACCCGGTAACCCCGCCTTAACCCTGATGCAAACGGGTTAATAGGCTCGACGTATCCCAGCGTCCACCGCCACTTTTTTGCACGTCAGCGTAGTACTGATCAACCAGCGCCGTCAG
>JAYZXK010000496.1:0-5398 GCA_036141415.1 Pseudomonadota bacterium | reverse complement strand
TTTTGGTGACACAGCCGATGCTATGTTTGTGTCGCCGTCCACCTTAAGCCGCGTGATCCAGCGCCTCGAGGAAGAGTGTGGATGCGTGCTGTTTAAACGGGATAATCGCTCGGTGGCGCTCACCCATGGTGGTCATAAGTTATTGAATTTTAGTGAACAAGTGCTTGGTGAATGGCAGCAGGTCAGGCAAGAGCTGCGCGATGATGGTAAGGCATTACAGGGGGAGCTCAGCCTGTATTGTTCCGTAACAGCCAGCCAGAGCCACCTGCCATCTGTACTGTCTCGTTTTCGCCAGCGTTACCCCGGCGTAGATATCCGCTTGGTGACCGGCGATCCGGGGCTGGCAATTGAACATGTAAAGCATAAAAAATCGGATGTGGCTATCGCTATTCACTCCCCGGACTTCCCCACCGACCTGTGTTTTTCCGGTTTAGACTTCGTGCCCCTGGTATTAATTGCCCCCCGTGAACGGCGTTTAACCCAGTTGGCGCAGGTAGACTGGCGGGTTAATCAGGTGATATTGCCCGAACAGGGACCAAGCCGCCGGATTGTTTATCATTGGTTTGCGGAACACGGCATCCGGCCTAATGTGTATGCCTCGGTAGGGGGGAACGAAGCCATTGTGTCTATGGTGGCGTTAGGTTGTGGGATCGGCTTTGTGCCGCAGGTAGTACTCGACCATTCCAGCATGTCATCCAGCGTTACCCGCATCCAGGTAGACGATATCGGCTCCTATGAGTTAGGCCTGGCCTGTTTGCAGGAACGCCGTCACGAGCCATTAATTAATGCGCTGTTTCAGCTTGAGTTAAACTGACGAATTAAATTGTCCAGCGCCCGGTAACCTAATGCTTCGCCAATATGGTCGGTGTTAATCTGCGACTGCTTCTCCAGGTCTGCGATAGTTCGGGCGACCTTAATAGTGCGATGAAATACCCGCATGGACAGCTTTAATTTGGTGGCAGCGCGCTGTAAGAAATCCTCCGTTTCTGCCGGCATAGCGCAATAGGTACTAAGCTCTGCCACGCTTAGTGCAGCATTGTTCTTGCCCTGACGCTGCTGCTGAATTTGGTGGGCCGCCATAACCTGTTGCCTGGCTGACACGGCAGAATCCTCACCCGACACCGGCGGTGCAAATGCATAGGAGCCCGGTCGGCGCACCTCTATTTGAATATCAATACGATCGAGTAACGGGCCAGAAAGCTTACTTAAATAGCGCTGGATCTGCTGCGTGGTACTGCGGCCGTCATCTATATCGCCTGTGGGGCTTGGGTTCATTGCCGCCAATAATTGAAACCGGGCCGGATACCTGGCCTGACCGGAAGCGCGGGACAGGCAAATATCACCGGTCTCCAGCGGTTCGCGCAGTACATCGAGCGCTTGGCGACCAAACTCAGGCAGCTCATCTAAAAACAATACCCCATTATGCGCCAGCGACACTTCGCCCGGCTGCGGATGGGCGCCACCGCCTGTCAAGGCTATGGCTGAGGAGGTATGATGAGGAGACCGAAACGGCGGTGTTAACCAGTCTTCGGTGTCACGCTGCTCACCCTTAACCGAATAGAGCGCGGCAGTAGCCAGCGCCTGTTGATGGTTTAGTTGCGGTAACAAGCTCACCAGGCGACTGGCGAGCAGGCTTTTTCCGGTACCGGCGGGCCCTACCATAAGCAGATTATGCGATCCCGCTGCCGCAATACACAGGGCTCGTTTCGCCTGTTGCTGACCGATGATGTCATCCCAGCGCGGGCTCGGCGGTGCCAGAGACACCTCGTTACAGGTGTGCTTAAGTTGAAGAGGTTGTTGCCGCGTGAAGTGCAGGAAAGTATTCAGCAGTGTGGCTGGCTGCAGATATTCCAGATTATCCACCAATTGAATTTCCGCTTCGTTACCTGCCGGAAGCACCAGGGTATGGTTTTCTTCTGCACAGCGCATAGCCACCGGCAGCAAGCCGGGTACCGGCCGGATATCGCCGTTTAAGCTTAGTTCTCCGGCAACTTCGGTATGATTAACCGGTGACTGTTCTATTAGCCCCATGGCTATCAGGATCCCCAGCGCGATGGCTAAGTCGTAGCGTCCACCGCTTTTGGGAATATCAGCCGGGGCCAGGTTAACCGTTATGCGCCGGGCCGGATATTCAAATCCACTGTTTATCAATGCGCTGCGAACGCGCTCTTTGGCTTCCTGTACGGCGGTTTCGGCCAGACCGACTAACTTAAAGGAAGGCAGACCGTTGGATAAGTGCACTTCCACCTTTACTTTTGGTGCGCTGATCCCGGCGGCACCGCGGGTATATACAATTCCCATTCCCATGATGTTCTGCACTGTTCCGGCGTTTTACAGAGCAGTGTAGTGAGGATGGGGGCTTAAGAATACTGAGCCTTGGTGCAGATTCGTCGAAAGAAAGGCGGGTTTGGTCGGCCAAAAGGTTAATTTTTATGCCCTGCCCTTGATCAGGCCCCGTGATCCGTGGTATTTCTACGCCCCTGAAAGGATAACGTTACAGCCAGGCGTTAATTATCCTCTCAAAAGCCAGCCAAAAACTTCCGAATCTGTGTCTGTATCTCGTTATTGTCAGCCAATAAACTATTGGCGATAACGGTATTAATTATTCCGTGCAAATTGCACCATGAGTGCCACAGCGCTTTATGCGCACCTTATTGCACGAGTTTACACTGTTTATCTGCGAAAAATGCCGCTGTGCATTGGGTCGCAAGCCCGCGTCATGTATCATTTGACGCGGTATTAATTATGGTGGTCAGTTAGCAACTGACTACTCTTTACGGGTTATCTGAAACCCGCTTGTTCTTAAGGAAACGTCATGGCTAAGCAACTTGCTGATTATATCTGGTTTAACGGTAAAATTATCCCCTGGAAAGAGGCTACCGTTCATGTAATGACTCACGCTATTCACTACGGTTCATCGGTCTTTGAAGGTGTGCGTGCTTACAACACACCAGATCAGGGTACCTGTGTATTCCGTTTACAGGAACACACCCGTCGCTTGTTCGACTCGGCCAAAATCTATCGCATGAACATCCCTTACACTATGGATGAATTGAACCAGGCGTTGATAGATACCATTGTTAAAAACGAACTTAAATCCGCTTACATCCGTCCGATTGCATTCTTTGGTGATATTGGTATGGGCATTAAAGTGCCTCTGGATGCTGAAGCAGAAGTATCGATTGCGGCCTTTGAATGGGGCGCTTATTTGGGTGAAGAAGCGCTGAAAAACGGCGTAAACGCGGGTATTTCTTCATGGAACCGTCTGGCGGCTAACACTATGCCGACTGGCGCGAAAGCTGGTGGTAACTACCTGTCTTCACAGCTTATCTCAATGGAAGCGCGTCGCCACGGCTACGGCGAAGGTATTGCGCTGGACCGTAACGGTTATATCAGTGAAGGCGCTGGCGAAAACATCTTCGTGATCCGCGATGGCGTTATCAGCACCACACCAAAAACGGCGGCTATCCTGCCGGGTATTACCCGCGATACGGTTATGACGCTGGCCAAAGAGCTGGGCTATGAAATCCGCGAAGAAAACATTCCGCGTGAAGCCATGTATCTGGCCGACGAAATCCTGATGTGCGGCACCGCTGCCGAAGTAACGCCGGTAAACAGCGTTGACGGTATTACCGTTGGTAAGGGCGGTCGCGGACCAATTACCAAAGAAATTCAAGACATGTTCTTCGGCTTGTTTAACGGCAAAACCGAAGATAAATGGAACTGGTTAACCCCGGTTTATAAATAAGTTATACCCTGACGGGACGAGAGTTTTTTATGCCTAAGTTAAGATCTGCAACCACAACACAGGGACGCAACATGGCCGGAGCGCGCGCTTTATGGCGGGCCACCGGTATGAAAGACGGTGATTTTGGTAAGCCTATTATTGCCATTGCCAACTCCTTTACCCAGTTCGTGCCAGGCCACGTTCACTTGAAAGACATGGGCCAGCTGGTGGCCCGAAGTGTTGAGGCTGCAGGTGGTGTGGCAAAAGAATTCAATACCATCGCCGTAGACGATGGTATTGCTATGGGTCACAGCGGCATGCTGTACAGCCTGCCGTCCCGTGAGATTATTGCCGACTCAGTTGAGTACATGGTTAACGCGCACTGCGCCGACGCCATTGTATGTATCTCTAACTGTGACAAGATCACCCCGGGAATGCTGATGGCGTCGATGCGTCTGAACATTCCGGTAGTATTTGTTTCCGGTGGTCCGATGGAAGCGGGTAAAACCAAATTATCCGATCAAATCATTAAACTGGATTTGGTCGATGCCATGGTAGCTGCTGCAGACGATAAAGTGTCCGACGATGACACCAACGAAATTGAGCGCTCAGCCTGCCCCACCTGTGGCTCCTGCTCAGGCATGTTTACCGCCAACTCCATGAACTGCTTAACCGAAGCGTTGGGTTTATCACTGCCAGGTAACGGTTCGATGCTGGCTACTCACGCCGATCGTGAAGGCTTGTTCAAGCGCGCCGGTGAACTAGTGGTTGAACTGTGTGAGCGCTGGTACAAAAACGATGATGCCACGGCTTTGCCGCGTAACATTGCCAATTTTAATGCCTTCGAAAATGCCATGAGTCTGGATATCGCCATGGGCGGTTCTACCAATACCATTCTGCATTTACTGGCTGCGGCAATGGAAGGCGACGTGCCCTTTACCATGGCCGATATCGACCGTCTGTCGCGCAAAGTGCCGCACCTGTGTAAGGTGGCCCCGTCTACGCCGCAATACCATATGGAAGATGTCCATCGCGCCGGCGGCGTATTAGGTATCCTTAACGAATTAAACAAAGGCGGTTTGCTGCATGGCGATTGTGCCCACGTACTGGGCAAACCCATTGAAGACGTCATTGCCCAGTGGGATATAACTAATCCTGACAACGCCGATGCTAACACCTTCTACCGGGCAGGCCCTGCTGGTATTCGCACCACTAAAGCGTTTAGCCAGGACTGTCGCTGGGATGAGGCCGACGCTGACCGCAGTAAGGGCTGTATTCGCGATATGGAACATGCCTACAGTCAGGAAGGTGGTCTGGCCGTACTGTTTGGTAATCTGGCAGAGAACGGTTGTATTGTGAAAACCGCCGGGGTGGATGAATCTATCCTCAAATTTACCGGCCGCGCGCGTATCTATGAGAGCCAGGACGAAGCCGTAGCCGCTATTCTTAATGATCAGGTGGTTGCCGGTGATGCCGTCATTATTCGCTACGAAGGCCCGAAAGGCGGCCCGGGCATGCAGGAAATGTTGTATCCAACTTCCTATCTGAAGTCTAAAGGCCTAGGTAAAGATTGTGCACTAATCACTGATGGCCGTTTCTCAGGTGGTACCTCTGGTCTGTCGATTGGTCACTGTTCGCCGGAAGCCGCCAGTGGCGGTGGTATTGGTCTGG
>JAYZXK010000495.1:0-8159 GCA_036141415.1 Pseudomonadota bacterium | reverse complement strand
AGCCATAGTAATAACGGTAATCCAGAGCGAGTGCACAATCCGCTGACGAATTAGTGGCTGTGGTCAGGTCATACTTATTCTCACCGTACATGGCAGACATCGTAATATCGTCTGTCAGATAACCAATGTATTTCAATGACCAGTTGGTACCACCGCTGTAAGAGGTTGAAGAACCAATCTGTGTTCTCTCACCTTCTTCAGACACGTTGTAAATATCGGTAACGTTTTCTGAGTCATCCGAGAAGGTCAGTAATTCAAGGCGATGATTATCGGTGATGTTCCAGTCAAGCTTAACGCCCCAGAACGCATTGTCATCGTTGCTTTCATTCAGGTTACCGTCTGATAATGTACGGTCGCTGCGTGATTCAACATCACGCGGGTTATACAGCGCGTAGAAAAACAGGGTATCTTCAATCAGCGCACCAGACGCCCAGACGTTGTAGTTAATGGTGCTGCTTTTATCGTTGTCACGATACGTGTAGTAAGAACCGTCTTCCTCAAACACTGAAGGCGCCTGTTCGCGCAAATCAGAAGGCACTACGTAAGCACTGGCACCGGCATGGAATTCATTAGTACCTGATTTAACTACGGCGTTGATCACACCACCGGTTGAGCGGCCAAATTCGGCAGAGTAACCACCGGTTTTAACCTGGAACTGGTCGTAAAATTCATACGGAGGATTACTGAATCCCAGACCGTTACGGAAGTTAGTAACGTTCAGGCCATTAATATAAACCTGGTTTTCTGCTACCGATGAACCACCGAAAGACACACCACCGAAACGGTTATCACCCTGAGTGGTACCTGGCGCTAAAAGTGCTACAGAGGTTACGCTCCGTGGCACTGGTAAGCGGTCAAGCTCAACGGCGCTGATGTTAAGCGCTGATTCAGTAGAAGTGAAATCGATACTGGCAATAGCAGAACCGGTTACCGAGATGGTTTCTACGTTGTCCGGATAAAGAGTCAGATTTACGTTGGTGTTCTGACCGATTCTGACCGTAACTTCACCGAGCGATACGGTATCGTAACCGTCTTTTTCGGCTACAACCTCGTAAACGCCTACGGGTAACAGACCTACCCGAAGGTTACCGTCACTGTCGGTTGTTACCGAGCGGCGAAAACCGGTGTTTGAATTACGAATAACAATGGATACGTTGGAAAGTGGTGCTTCGCTGCCATCGCTGACACTTACAACGATACCACCATCGTTGTTCCCTGCATAAGCGCTTGCGCCCATGCCAAGTGATGCAGCAACTGCTACTGCAGCAATGCTTTTTTTCATATTAAACATTTCTATCTCCCTGGACCAACCTGCTAACCAAAGCGGTTGGAAGAACTGCCGTTTTTATAACGACTTATGACATTAGAATGGGAATTTTCCCGAAGTCATACTAAGCAGCAAACCTATCTGCAGACAATTTTGCCCAGGTTCAGGAAGAGATAGTTGAGGTTAAAAATTAACCAAAGAGTATAGTTTGTACTATATTTATTCCGCCGCATTACACTTTTATTACATTAAAGATGCTTTTATTTTACGCTGACAACAGAAAGGCCAAACAGGGAAACGGGTTCCGGCAGTTTACCCTCGCTAATCAGTCATTAATCGCATCGAGCGAAATAACTCAATTGTATGATGAAACTTTTGCCTGAAAGGCTAAATCTCAACCATATAGCCGTCGCGAACTTTTTCACTTTGTTTCAAGGCTGTTGGCAGCAAAATGTACGGTAGATTGTCGTTATTCGGAAATTAAGAGAACACTCGGTCGTGATACAGCGCTCAATTGACTTTTTTGTCATAAAGATGCTCGACAACTGAGCCAGAGTAGCTATAACTGAATACTGACAGGTTGTTGAAAATAGGAAATTACCGTGAAATTAGATGACGATATTCATAATTATTACGAACATCTGGTACTGGAACGCATCTCTCAACTGGGACTGGATCAAACCAAGTCTGGTGATTATCTGGCAGATCTGTGCTGTCTGGCGCTAAATCAGGTGCCGCCGCGTTATATTCGTTATGAAGTTGATATGGCATTTTACCTGCCACAAAGCGAACGTCAGCAAATGGAAATGAACGTTGAGTATGCTATCGAAAAAGCAATTAAATTTCTCGACCAGCCAAAAACACGTAAAGAATAGAGAGGAATTTGGGTGGCAGGCTTCCAGCCACATCCCGGCACATGAGTCGTCTGCTGCGGCTGCTCCCTTCCGGGCCTGACCGGGTTCACAGAGTATCATTGCGGGAGGACCAAAAGCCCACCATAGAAACTTGTGCGCCGTGCCTTTGTTACGAGTCACGAGCGCGGCGCATTATGACGGCTTGTTTACTAAAGTTCAACCCCGCTTTGCAAATCGTTCTTCAGCAATACGATTAGCCACCAGATTAGTCGGCGCATTTTCAGCTTCAGCGCGCTGATAGATTTCAATCAGCGTATCGCCAATTTTTGCCAGGTGCTCACGCATGGCCTGGTCTGAACTATCTGCCTGCTTCTGATGGTAGATATCAATAATGCCGCCAGCGTTGATCACATAATCCGGCGCGTAACAAATGCCTTTTTTATGTAGTACCGCCCCAAGCTCTTCCCGGGCCAACTGATTATTTGCCGCACCGGCTATAATTTTGGCGCGGATATCCGGCACCGACTCATCATTAATCGACGACCCCATGGCACAAGGCGCCAGCACGTCTACCGGCAGGGTTAAGATTTCTTCTGGTGCAACCACTGTAGCACCCAGTTCTTGTTCGGCACGCTCCAATCCTTCGGGAAAAATATCCGCTACATAAAGCTCAGCGCCTTCAGCATGCAGCTGTTTAGCCAGCCGGTACCCCACATGCCCCATGCCCTGAATGGCTACTTTCACGCCTTGCAGATCACTACCAAGCACATGTTTCACCGTTTGCCTGAGCCCGACAAAAACGCCATAGGCAGTTGATGGTGCAGGATTGCCGGTAGGGGTTTCACCCAGTGCATTGTACTGCGCAGACGTCCCCGCCACATGGCTTGTTTGAGTAGCCACAGCTTTCAAATCGTCAACAGTGATGCCTGAGTCTTCAGCCGTAATATACCGGCCGTTCAGGCTCTCCACAAAACGCCCCATCGACTGCATAAAGGCTCCACTTTTGTCTTTACGCGGGTCGCCGATGATCACCGCTTTTCCACCGCCTTGCTGGAGGTTGGCCATAGCTGCTTTGTAGGTCATGCCTTTTGATAAACGCAGTACATCGGTGAGTGCTTCGCTGCTGTTAAGATATGGCCACATTCGACACCCACCTAGTGATGGCCCGAGGTTGGTGTTGTGAATCGCAATAATCGCTTTTAATCCGGTAACCGGATCGGAGTAAAACGCAACATGCTCGTGGGCATCAAATTCTGAATGTTCAAACACAGACATTATCTTCACAGTTCCTTAAGAGTAAAAGTGTATAGTAGCGCAGCCTTGTGAGGACAAGCGTTGCGTCTTTCAGGCATTAAATTTACACCTCGCAAGCGCTTTTTTTTACTACACTGCTTTCTAGGATGGTTATCCTAGTATTATAATGTAACGCACAATAACTATCATAATCACCGGAAGCATTTCCGGCACAGGCACCCTTCGATGAAACTGGATAAATTTGACCGCGAAATTCTGCGCGTGCTGCAACAAAATGCGACTATCTCCATGGCGGATTTAAGCCAACAGGTAGGCCTTTCTCACACGCCCTGCTGGCGTCGGGTAAAGCGCCTTGAAGCAGAAGGGATCATTCTTCGCAAGGTCACATTATTAAACGGTAAAAAGCTCAATTTAGGCGTATCGGTATTTATTTACGTGTCACTGAAAAATCATGATGGCGATTCACTTACCGACTTTGAAAATGCCGTGCAATCGATTGAAGAGATTGTCGAGTGCCACACCACCAGCGGCGAAAAAGATTATCTGCTGAAAGTGATTGTGGAAAGTATTGAAGAGTACGAATATTTGCTAAAAACCAAACTTACTCACCTGCCCTGTGTTGATCATCTCAGTTCAACATTTGCTTTAAAGCAGGTGAAAAATACCACGTCTTTACCGATAAAAAATCAGTGAAGCTTGCGCTTCACTGATTTTTAATTTCATGAAGCATCTGGTTGATTTTCCGGCTGCGCCTTCTGAAACGCCTCCAGCGACAAACACTGATCGTAAATTTTGCTTATCAATGGAAACTGACTCATATCCACATTAAAGCGTTTGCCGTTAAACACCTGCGGGATCAAACAAACATCAGCCAGTGTTACATCAAAATCAAAACAGTAGCGTCCCGCCTGAGTTTGTAACCGTCTTTCGATGGCTGTCAGGCCTCGGGTTATCCACTGCCTGGCCCAGTCTGCAGACTGCTCGGCGGATAAGCCGCAGTCTTCCTGCAATTTATTCAGTACCCGCAGATTCGCCAGTGGCTGAATATCACAAGCAATATCCTGAGCCAGCGAGCGTACCCGCGCCCTTTCCACTGCGTGGGAGGGCAGTAGCGGACAAGGTTCGTGATAGCGTTCATCAAGGTACTCTATGATACTCAGTGACTGATTGAGAATGATGTCTTCGTCATCGTCTACAAAGGTAGGCACCAGATGCGCCGGGTTGAGCCGGTCGTAGGCTTCCTGATGTTGCTGCCCCCCCTCCATTACCAGATGCACTGGTACATATTCGTATTCAAGGCCTTTTAAATTTAATGCAATGCGGACCCGGTAAGTTGCCGACGAACGCCAGTAGCCATAAAGTTTTAAGCTCATTTGCGCAACCTTATTGTCGTTGTTGTTAGTCTAAGCATAACTCATTTTTTAATTTTTACGCGCTGTTCAATGGCACCGAAAATACTGGCGCCGCTATTGTCGGCCATTTCAATGCGAACAGTGTCGCCGTTACTCATAAAAGCAGTAGAAGGCTGTCCGTCACGGATGGTTTCAATCATTCTGACTTCGGCAATACAGGAATACCCTACCCCGCCATGTACGATGGCTGAGCCGTGATCGGTGCCTTGTTTATTGGATACCGTTCCTGAGCCAATAATGGTGCCAGCGCCAAGGTTTCGGGTGCGCGCAGCATGCGCTACCAGTTCATTAAAGTTAAAGGTCATATCGACGCCGGCATTGGGTTTACCAAACAATTCGTTATTGTAGTGGGTCAGCAGTGGCAAATGCACCTTGCTGTCGAACCAGCTGTCGCCTAACTCATCGGGCGTAACGGCAACCGGAGCAAAGCTGCTGGCCGGCTTAGACTGATAAAAACCGAAGCCTTTGGCCAGCTCTCCGGGGATCAGGCCTCGCAGCGACACATCATTGACGAGCATCAGCAACTTAATGAAGTTACCCGCTTGTTCATCGGCGGTGCCCATTGGCACATCTACCGTCACAACCGCTATTTCAGCCTCAAAATCGATGCCCATACTTTCTTCAGGTACTTCAATATCATCATAGGGGCCAATAAAGTCATCACTGCCACCCTGATACATCAGGGGATCGTGCCAGAAACTTTCAGGCACCTCAGCACCGCGAGCGCGCCTGACCAGCTCAACATGGTTCACATAGGCGCTGCCATCGGCCCAGTGATAAGCTCTGGGCAATGGTGAATGGCATTTTTGTGCATCAAATTTTTCAGCTAGCAGTTCACCTGAACATAGCGCCTGATATCTTTCATTCAGCGGTTCAAACAGTTCATCCCAGTTATCCAGTAACTGCTGCATAGTCTTTGCCACCGGTGCGGCGCTACAAGTGAGTTTCAGATCCCGGCTGACCAGCATTAACTGCCCGTCCCGGGAATCGTTTTTATAAGTTGCTAATTTCATATTGTTCTCCTCTAGCCCCGCCAGCTGTATACATAGTCGGGGTTTTCCACCGATTCAGCCGCTGCCGTTGCCTGTAATGCATCGCGGGTATCCAGCATTACAGCGACTTCGTCGGTAAAGGTTTTGGCATGTGCCTGTCCGGCGGCAAATGCCTTGGGGTGCGGACCATGAGTAAAGCCGGCAGGATGGAAAGTGACCATTCCTGCTTCAATATTATCGCGACTGAAAAAGTCACCGGCGTGGTAAAAGAGCACCTCATCAAAGTCGTCATTGCTGTGATAAAACGGCACCTTCAGCGCGCCGGGATCGCTTTCAATCGGGCGCGGTACAAACGTACAGACAACAAACCGCTTGGCCACAAAGGTGGTGTGCGCAGAGGGTGGCAAATGATAGCGATGACTCATTAACGGCCGGATATCGCGCCAGTTAATTTTCATCACGGTTAAATCACCGTGCCACCCCTGTGCATCCAGCGGGTTAAACGGATAGGTAATGCGAGATAAACGCTGGTGTCGCTTAACGTCTACCCGCCAGGTATTTTCATCCTGCTGGGCCAGAAAGGTGTCATTGATGCGCGGGTACTCAAGCATCGCCGGATCGAACACCGCGTGCTGGCCTACCATGCCTTTTTCCGGCAACTGGTAGCTGTCGTCGGTGGCTTCTATCATCAGCAGCTGCATCGGTGTTTCTGGGTTTAACCGCCACATTGTTGAGCGTGGAATAACAATGTAATCACCTTCGCTTACGGGCATATGGCCATAGTCACAATACAGTTCACCCTGACCACGATGCACAAACAGCAAATCATCACCGTCGGCGTTGCGCGCCAGTTCGGTCATAGGTTCATTGCAATGCCAGAAGCGATACTGACAGTGGGCATTGTGCAGGATCACCGGCGCCGAAAATGGCGACCGGGCAATGGCAAGTTCATTAAGCTGGTTCAGATCCATGGCTCTGGGGCGCAGCTCACCTTCCCACTCCACCCAGCCCGTAGGCGGATGTTTGTGGTGAATATGTGAGGCCGGGCCGAAGAAGCCCTCGCGGCCCACTTCCCGTTCGTAGATCGCCTGCTCAGGTAAGTCCGCATGGGCCTGCCGGGAATGCAGGCCTTCCTTAAGCGGGAAACGCGCCGGGTTACGCATTGCCGTCCTCAACATTCAGTACGCCACGGCGAATTTGATCCTGTTCGATACTTTCAAACAGGGCTTTAAAGTTACCCTCGCCGAAGCCTTCATTGCCTTTGCGTTGGATGATTTCAAAGAACACCGGGCCAATCACCGTGTCGGTGAAAATTTGCAGTAAAATACCGTCCTTTTCTGGTGCCCCGTCAATCAGGATCCGCAAATCCTTTAATTGCTCAATGGACTCACCGTGCCCTTTTACTCTGTCGTTAACCGCTTCATAGTAAGTATCCGGCGTATCCATAAACGCCAGGCCGCGATTTTTCAAATCGGTAACCGTTTGATAGATATCATCGGTAGCAAGCGCTATGTGCTGAATGCCCTCGCCGTTATACGCTTTAATGAACTCTTCGATTTGTGAATGATCGTCCACCGACTCATTAATCGGAATACGGATTTTGCCGCAGGGAGACGTCATAGCTTTACTTACCAGACCCGTCAGCTTGCCTTCGATATCGAAGTAGCGGATTTCGCGGAAGTTACCGATGTTCTCGTAGAACTCCGCCCACACTGCCATGTTGCCACGTTTTACGTTGTGAGTAAGGTGGTCCACCAGCTTAAGGCCAGCGCCGGCACTGTCCATGCGTTCCTGCCAGTCCGGGTAGAAACGAAAATCCACATCATAAATGCTGTGCTTGCCGTACAAGTCAACAAAGTACAGCGTGCTTTCACCGATCCCGTAGATGGCCGGGATATTAAGCTCCATAGGCCCTAAATTGCCGTGGAACGCTTTGCCGCCATGCTGTTTGGCGTGCTCAATGGCCGCGCGGGCATCTTTAACCCTGAAAGCCATGCCGCAAACGCTTGGACCGCGCAGGCGAGCAAACTCTTCTGCCTGGGAGGCAGGTTCCGCGTTGACGATAAAATTGATATCCCCCTGACGATACAACCACACGCGTTTCGATTTATGTTCAGCGACCTCGGCAAAGCCTAACGAGCTGAATAAGTGTTTTAGCGCCTCAATACCTTCTTCATCAGCCGCTGTGTATTCAACAAACTCAAAGCCGTCGGTACCTAAAGGATTATAATTATTGCTATTCGCCATGTTCACTTTCTCCATTTAACAATTATGCAACATATATAATCAGAGAAATGGGCTGACGGATAGCTTCAGCAGAGTCAGGCAGAAACCGTGGCGTTTAAACTTTTTTTAAATAAAACATTACGCTAGCGAGGCA